>JBOFKE010000102.1:0-11023 GCA_051657185.1 Bacteroidales bacterium
CAAGCATTTCTTTACTTCCACACATTCGTCGGTTGAACTTCTCGAGATTTTTTTCAGATAATGAATCCAAAGTACCTTGAAATATTACAGCGGGAATTCCGGTCAGATCATTTACAGGAGTATGAGTCCCGTTTATAGCAACAGTATAATTAAATCTTTCTCTGAATGATTCAAATACTTTTGCTGCAGCCCATACCCCCATAGACCAGGCCGTTAAACGGATTTTGTCATATTCATCCAAAATAGTATAGTCGAAATCCAATGATGAATAATCGTAGCAGATCAATAGATCTTCCTGATCTGTATCTAAGCCGAGAAATGGTTTTTCATCCATTCCCCAGCCTGCGAAAAATATGTGTAGAGATTTACTCTCGTGTTTTATATGATGATACTTCATTTTTTTTAATCCAGTAATGTCAAAAATCTTTTTACTTCGTCGATCGGTAAATCAGCACGTAGAGATAAGCGAAGTCTCGATGTCCCTTTCGGCACAGTCGGAGGGCGTACAGCTAAAGCAAAGTAACCCTTACGCTGAAGTTCTTCAGACTTATCGACAGCAAGCTGTGAATCGCCGATCATAAGCGGCATTATATGGCTTTGACTTATCGTACCTTTGAAGCGGGCGTCATCGAGTAAAAGATGCGTAATCTTATTCAATTGATTCCGTTCATTTTGAAAAGATGACAACCTTTTCAAAATGAATAAACTCCAGTACAAATTGACAGGAGGCAGCGCAGTTGTAAATATTAAAGTGCGCATAGTGTTGATAAGCCACTCCCGATAGTCCGGTTTACAGATCACATAAGCACCAATCCCTGCCAGCGCCTTACCAAAAGTTCCGATAATAAAATCGACTTCGGGAATAATATCATATTCTTCACAAACACCTAATCCGCCTTTTCCGCGCACACCTACTGCATGGGCTTCGTCTATATAAAGCAAGACATTTGGGAATCGATTCTTTAGATCAACCAATTGTTTTAGGTCTGCTATATCTCCATCCATACTGAAAATTGATTCAGTAACAATCCAAACCTGCTCATGTCTGTGAGCTCTCTCAATAAGAATTCTTTCGAGCTGTTGCATGTCATTGTGCTTAAAGCGAACACACTCTGCCGGAGCAAGTCGTATGCCGTCAATAATACTTGCATGAACAAGTTTATCGGCAAGAATTAAATCTTTACTGCTAGCAAGTGCTGGTAATATACCCGTATTCGCATGATAGCCACTATTGAACATTAAGGCTGATTTAGCGTATAAATCACCTAAATATTTTTCACACTTCTCGTATATTGAGAAGTTTCCTGTTAACAATCTCGATGAAGAAGCTGATAAACGCAAAGCATTTGATTCAGCTGCAACTGTTTGGTAAAACTCTTCTTGTAAGGCTTTGTCGGATGCAATACCTAAATAGTCATTAGATGAAAGATTAAGCATTTTATTCCCATCCGGCAAATAGATATAGGCCCCATCCTGATCATTACTTCTCAATGAACGGTATTGGCCGCTGTTTTTTATTTGTTCTAAACGATCTTTCATAGGTCTGCCGTATTATTGTTTTTTTACTACCTGAATAAGAGCTGTTGTGAGTTTGCTCAATTGCTCAGGTGTTATAATAAAAGGAGGCATGATATAGACTAACCGACCAAAAGGTCTGACCCAAACACCCTCATCGACAAATTGTTTTTGAATAATACCCATATTTACAGGCTCTTTCATTTCAATCACGCCGATTGCTCCCAATACCCGAACTTCTTTAACTTGACTAAGTTCTTTAGCAGGCAATAATTCGTTTAATAGCTGTTTCTCGATCTCGCCCACTTTTTTCTGCCAGTTACTTTGAAGTAAAAGGTCTGTGGAGGCTATGGCTGCAGCACATGCCAATGGGTTTCCCATAAAGGTTGGTCCATGCATAAAACATCCGGGTTCGCCTTGCGATATTTGCTCTGCAATCGTTTTTGTCGTTATAGTGGCAGCCATAGTCATTGTCCCACCAGTGAGCGCCTTACCGATACACATGATATCAGGTAAAACTGTTGTATGCTCAGTGGCAAAGAGCTTACCTGTCCGGCCAAAACCTGTAGCGATCTCATCAAAGATCAGCAGAATATCGTATTTATCACAAAGTGAACGGAGATGTTCCAGATAAGCAGCTCCGTAAAAATGCATACCTCCGGCACCTTGTACGATAGGCTCGATTATAAAAGCGGCAATCTCGGTATGATGCTTCTCAAAAGCATTATCCAGTGAGATACGATCCGATTCTGCGAGTTTTTTACCAAATTCAGTTTCAGGTTTCGGCAGAAAAATGCGATTAGGCAATGCCGATCCGAAAATTCCATGCATTCCTGTTACAGGATCGCACACAGACATTGCATTCCAGGTATCACCATGATATCCCGAACGGACAGTCATAATATTGGTTCGTTTTGCTTCTCCTTTTGAATAAGCATATTGAACAGCCATTTTAAGAGCAACCTCAACAGATACAGATCCCGAATCTGCATAGAAAATACGATCAAGTCCCTCAGGTAATATACGAACTAATCTTTTTCCTAACTCAATAGCAGGTTCGTGGGTCATTCCTCCGAACATGACATGTGCCATTGATTTAAGTTGATTGTTTAACGCATTGTTGATATAGGGGTGATTGTAGCCGTGTACAGCACACCACCAAGAGGACATTCCGTCAATAAGTTTCTGTCCGCTCTCCAGTTCTATTTCAACTCCTTGCGCACCTTTTACGGGATATACGGGAAGAGGGTTTGTCATTGACGTATAGGGATGCCATATGTGTTGTTTGTCGAATTCTAAATCCATAGCGTTTGTTTTTTAATACAAAGAGCGAATACAATCTATTTTCAGATAGAATTGTATTCGCTCTTTGTATATGAATAAAAGGAAATATAAAGACATGACATATCCGGAGAAGATTGAAAAATCTGCTCATTTCCGATTGCTTTCGAATAATTTAATTCAAGCCAAAGCGGTGGAGTGGATAGTTCTGCCGATAGATCTGACTCTTTATCTGTCGTGTCTGTTTCGGAGTTAAGACAGGTGTTCCGGACAAGATCAAATTGGCATTGTTTGATTAACGACTGTTCAGCTATTCCACAACGTAGATGACCTATGGAAATGATTTTTCCAAGGCTGCAAAATGCAGCATAGCGTTTTCTGCTCCAGCGTCGAAAACGTATGCTTCCACTTAGTGTTTTAGCTAAATAATTCATTGTTTCAAATTTCTTTGTTTACAAACATAATGAAACTTTTCGAAGTGGCATAAAAAGAAATAAAAAAAGCCTCTCGTCTCGTATTATTGAGAAAGAGAGGCCTTCTTCGTAAAGTAGATAACTTGAAATTATATCTTTTCGCTTTCTAAAGCTAAGGCTTTAGTTTTCATTTCTGATAAAGCATCAACAAATTCTACACTTGGATTTGTGAAATTTAATCCTGATCCGTCATGATAGTTTCCTGTTTCAAGAACAACAGCACCGTTTGGACCAGCCATTAAAAAGTGAGGTGTTTCGATTGCAGTTAAAGAAGCTGTATCGCCCGTATTCATATGGATGAAGTTCTTAACTGTTCTGAAATCAGACTGACTTTCAGCTAATACTGGTGCATTAGGAGTTTCTTCTCCTACACCAAAATTGTATGCCGATCCGTGTTCAACATACCATGACTCCATTTTAGCCGGGAAAGAAGTTGCCATGTGTGCATGTTCAACGATTGCCTGACTTGGCAAAAGGTAAATGTTGTGTCCTACATAACCCGCTGTCGGATTGTTTTGCCAGAAAACCCCTGCCATACCAACATTTTCAAAATCGCCTAGATTGAAGTCTGAAATGAACATGTTCTCTTTTAAGAATTCATTGTATTGAACGCCGTAATGATCAAACATTTCGAGGTAAGCCTGAAGTGCAACTTCGGGTTGAAATTTGCCATCTTTGTAGTAATCAGCATTTGTGTACTTCTTTTGATAAGGTGCTTTTTTAGCAGAACAAGTTGTTTGTGCTGCAGTACATTCGCTTGCTGTTTTTTGTTGGCAACTACTTAAAACAGACATTCCCGAAGCTGTCAGCAGTAGTGCTACTGCGATTTTGTTTAAATTCATGATTAAAAGGTAAGATTTTAATTAATAGTATTGTAGTACAAAGATATTTATTTTATGATATTATGAAAGGAATGGGTAAATATTTTTTAAAATAAATAAACAGCGACAGATGTAGCCGGATTGTTCTCTGTAAATCACTTCCTATAATTAAGAGCTTTTGCTATCAGATTATTCGGAGTCGCTTTTTCTTAAACTATAAATTGATATCAGCCTTATGAGTAAGATGAGTAAAGGTTATCACGCTTCATTTTCATGACTATATCTAATTTATGATGAGGTGAAAATAATATTTTATCGGGGCTCATTAATTATTTATTAAGGGCAAATAAACAATGCGCTGTACACCGCGCAAAATTGCGAAGTAGGTCGCACAAATGTGCGGTGTACAGCGCAATTTTGTGCGACCTACAGTTAACATATTAATACAACTGTATTTTATATTAATTGCACTTTGAAATATATTAGCTATCAGTGGTTTATGTTTTATTTATAGGCGAAAAAATTATAGATGTGATTTGTTTAAATTCAGACGAAGTAGTCTCTGAGATTTTAGATAGGAAATTAATTATGTAAGATTGGATATACTCACGAGAGCAGACTGATTTGAAAGAATTATAGGAATAGTTTTTGGAAGATCAGATGCCAAATATTTGAAGATTAATCAGTGTCTCTGTGTTAAATCTTTACTGAATAGGAGCTGTCTTTCTTAATGTGTTTATAGGTTCAATATGTGGGATAGCGAAATTGAAAGCATCTGTGGAGTTGTAAGGGGAAATTCTTGACGAATTTGTAATAAAAAAAGCTGTCTGGAAATCAGTATTCTGATTCAGACAGCTTTTTTGTTATATTGGATTAATTATTTTCCGGTCTTAATTTACGTACAGTTGCACCTGCTTGCCACATTTCGCTTTCACGAAGTTCACGTAACTCTTCTTCAAGACCTGCGCGATAATCAGGTTTACTATTAGTATCAATCGATCGTTGAGCCTCGTTTCCGCAAGCTACTTCACTATAAAGCTCTTCGAAAACAGGTTTTGACGCGTCACGGAATTTTTTCCACCAATCCAAAGCACCGCGTTGAGCAGTAGTCGAGCAGTTTGCGTACATCCAGTCCATACCGTTTTCTGCAACTAAAGGCATTAAACTCTGCGTTAATTCTTCCACTGTTTCATTAAACGCTTCGGAAGGTGTATGTCCGTTGGCTCTCAAAACTTCGTATTGAGCAGCAAAGATCCCTTGAATAGCTCCCATTAGAGTACCACGCTCTCCAGTTAAGTCAGAATACACTTCACGTTTGAAATCGGTTTCGAATAAATAACCTGATCCAACTCCGATACCAAGTGCGATAACTCTGTCTTTAGCTTTGCCTGTAGCATCCTGGAAAATGGCAAAACTGGAGTTCAGTCCGCGGCCTTCAAGGAACATACGTCTCAAACTTGTTCCCGAACCTTTAGGAGCAACAAGAATTACGTCAACATCTGCAGGAGGAATGATTCCTGTACGTTCTTTATAGGTAATCCCGAATCCATGAGAAAAATATAAAGCTTTGCCCGGAGTCAGATACTTTTTGATTGTTGGCCACATTTCAATTTGTGCTGCATCAGAAAGAAGATATTGAATAACAGTTGCTCTTTGACAAGCTTCTTCGATTGGGAAAAGTGTTTCACCCGGTACCCAACCGTCAGCTACTGCTTTATCCCATGATTTTGAGTTTTCTCTTTGTCCGATGATAACATTGAAGCCATTGTCTTTTAAGTTTAAAGATTGACCCGGACCTTGAACTCCGTAACCGATAACTGCGATTACTTCATTCTTCATTACTTCTCTTGCTTTTTCTAATGGAAACTCTTCGCGTGTAACAACGTTTTCATTCGTGCCTCCAAAATTCATTACTGCCATAATTTTGTGTTTTTTTAGTTAGTTGACTGTTTCGGTTTGAATTTTATTTGTGCTTTACAAGCTGTTTCGAGGTTATTCTTTTTAATCTCGAAAGCATATTTAAGTGGTTCAAGTTCCTTCTTGTGAAGCTCCAGATTATCTCCAAAGCGAGCTTCATTCTGATAGGCTATCTCAAACCGGTTGATCATGTGATTATCATGAAAATCAAGGGAAAATAAATCCATTAAGTGTTCGATATATCGTGTACTGTTTACATGACGGTTCACATCAATATCTGAATAACGGATCGGTAGGTCAATAAATGACGTATCTGCAATACTTAATGGTTTTACGGGTCGGTTAATCGGGCATGGACGGTCAGATTTGAAAGACATGATGTCATCTGAAATTGATGTCAGATCAATGCTTTTTCTCGTTTCCATATTAATTGCCGACCAAATAGAGCATGCATATCCCAATGTTTCTCCATTTTGATTTTTAAACTCGAAATTACGTGTCGAAAATAAGCGCGTAATGTCTTCAACCCAAGTTTCGATTACTAATGTATCGTACAACTGTGGGTAATTATACATTTCAACAGCTAATCTGGCAAGTACCCATCTTGTTTCAGATTGCGATAACTTGTCGAATCCCCATCCGCAACTGTCTGCATGTGCACTAGCTGCTATCTGAATGTGGTTAACAATCGCAGCAATTGACATTTCTTTATTGGGATCTGTGTGAAACGGATCGACCTCATAGGTATAAACCGCAATATTCGAATACATAATCCTGTGTTTTGTATTTATGAGATTTGGCGAATCTCCTGTTCTTGAATAAAATCACTTACTTTCTCTTTTGTTTCTTTTGTAATACACACTCTGCCAGAGCGCGTAAACTGTAAAATAACATCCATAGAGGACAGTTGGTTGAACAAATCATCGATATAATCTGTAGAACCTGATTTTTTTATAACTGTGTAAGTTGGATTAACTTCAAGTATTTCTGCATGAAATCTATTTATGATATTTTCGATTTCATGGCTGTCGAATAACCGGCTTGTTGAAACCTTGAAAAGCGCTACTTCCTGGTGAATAATTTCATCGTTAGTATAGAAATAGGCTTTGACGACATCAATGCGTTTTTCGATTTGAGTAACCAATTGATTCATGGTGGACAAATCGGAATAGGTTGATATCGTGAATTTATGTATCCCCGCGATGGAAGATGGTGAAACGGTCAGTGTTTCTATATTTAAATTTCTTCGTGTGAATATATTGGATATCTGACTTAAAAGTCCGACATGGTTTTCTGAATACACAGAAATTGTATATAATTGCTTTTGCTTATTCATAATGTAGTCCTTTTTAATCACCCATCATAATGTTAGTTATTGTAGAGCCTGCTGCTACCATTGGATATACCATTCCTTTTTGTTTTACATTTACTTGCAGGATGAAAGGTTTATCGGGGTGTTTAAGCATAGCTTTTACAGCTTCTTCCAATTCGCTGCGATGTGAAACAACGCATGCCTCTATGTTGTAAGCCTGGGCTATTTTTATATAATCCGGATTAAACATGGGTGTGTGTGAATAGCGTTTGTCAAAAAACAGTTCTTGCCATTGACGCACCATTCCTAAGTATTCGTTGTTTAGAATTATGATTTTTGGGGCAATCCCGTATTGCATAATTGTGCCTAACTCCTGGATATTCATTTGTATTCCGCCATCGCCTGTAAATAGGCAAACTGTTCGTTCGGGTGCTCCCAATTTCGCACCGATAGCAGCCGGAAGGCCAAATCCCATTGTACCTAATCCACCTGATGTAATGATACTCCGTCCTTGCTTATATTTGAAATAACGTGAACTGATCATTTGATTTTGTCCAACATCTGTTACTAATACAGCGGAATGTTTGGTTGCCTCTGATATATAATTAACGACTTCACCCATATTCAGGCGACCATCCGAGGGATATAATTCTTCACGGATTACACGATTGAATTCTTCTTGTTCATGTTCTCTGAAGCTATTAATCCATTCTTGATGATCATTGTCGCTAACGTGAATGTATAGCTCTTCCAGAGCTAATTTTGCGTCGGTTACGATTGCTACGTCTGCAATGATATTCTTGTTGATTTCTGAAGGATCTATATCAATATGGATAACTTTTGCTTGTTTGGCATAAGTATTCAGATCTCCTGTAACTCTGTCATCAAAACGCATTCCGACAGCAATTAACAAATCACATTCGTTTGTTTTCATATTTGGTCCGACATTTCCGTGCATGCCCAGCATCCCTTTATTCAGAGGATGGCTTGTCGGTAGTGCCGACGCACCTAATAAGGTCCATGCAGCCGGAATGTCTGCTTTTTCAATAAATTGCTGTAGAGCTTTCTCCGCATGGCTGATTGTGACGCCCTGCCCAATTAAAAGAAGCGGCTTTTTTGCTGTGTTAATTAATTCAGCAGCCTCTTTAACTGCGTTGCTATCGTGTAGGGGCAATGGGTTGTAACTGCGAATAAACTGGCATTTTTCGTAGAGAAAATCAGCTTTACCCATTTGAGCATCCTTTGTGATATCAAGTACAACTGGTCCGGGTCTTCCGGTAGAGGCTATGTAAAAGGCTTTCGCTACAGCCTTAGCTATATCCTGAGGTCTGCGGATCTGACAGCTCCATTTGGTTATGGGTTGAGTGATACCTACGATATCAACTTCCTGAAAAGCGTCTGTGCCGATTAAAGAAGATGCAATTTGTCCGGTGATTACCACAATAGGTGTACTATCAATCATAGCATCAGCAACTCCTGTAACGATATTCGTTGCTCCAGGCCCTGAGGTTACCAGAACTACGCCGGTTTTACCGCTCACACGGGCATATCCCTCGGCTGCATGAGCAGCACCTTGCTCATGTCTGACAAGGATATGTTGTATCTGTTCGGTATAATCATATAGTTTATCAAAGATCGGAATTACAGCTCCTCCCGGATAACCAAATACGGTATCCGCTCCTTCAGCCATTAAAGAGCGTATTAATATTTCGGATCCTGTGATCATATTATTCGTATTCATGCTAAAATTTTTTGAGTTTATTGTGGTATCATGACTTTGTCTGATTAATCAACGATTCGTATAGCTCCTTTATCTGCAGAGCTGACCAATTTTGCATAAGCTCTTAACGAATTAGAAACTTTACGTTCTCTGAGAACAGGTGTGAAGGCTTCTTTTCCGCGTTTAAGCTCTTTCTTACGTCGATTGTCAATCTCATCTTCTGTTATAAGAAGTTCTATTTTACGGTTTGGAATGTCAATAAGAATATTATCGCCTGTCCGAACCAGTCCGATCAGTCCACCTGAAGCAGCTTCAGGCGATATGTGACCAATGGAGAGTCCTGAAGTTCCTCCTGAGAATCGTCCGTCAGTAATAAGGGCACAGGCTTTTCCTAAATGGCGAGATTTTAAATATGAAGTAGGATAAAGCATTTCCTGCATCCCCGGTCCACCTTTAGGACCTTCATAAGTGATTACAACTATTTCGCCGGCCTGAACTTCATTCTGGAGTATCCCTTTACAAGCTGCATCTTGCGACTCATAGACACGAGCTTTACCTTCAAAATGCCAGATTGATTCATCTACACCAGCAGTTTTAACCACACATCCGTCCATAGCGAGATTGCCGTACAGAATAGCGATACCACCATCAAGTGCATAAGCATTTTCAACAGAGCGGATGCATCCATTGACTCTGTCACTGTCAAGCTTTGCATATCTTTCGTTTTGAGATCCTAAAACGAGATTAAAACGATTGGCTGGTGCGGCACTCCAAAGAGCGTTGCCTTCTGCCTTATCAAGAGTGTAATGTTGTATGGCTTCAGCTAATGTGAATCCGTCAGCACGCATGACTTCCAGATTTAGGAGATCTTCTTTAGCCAGTTCTGCCAGAATTCCGAGAATGCCTCCTGCACGGTTGACATCCTGAATATGATAATGAGAATTAGGGGCAACTTTGCAAAGTACCGGCGTCTTACGGGATAGCTTATCAATATCACTCATCGTAAATGTAACATTTGCTTCGTGAGCGATAGCTAATAAATGAAGAACTGTATTTGATGATCCGCCCATAGCTATATCAAGAGTCATAGCATTTAAAAAGGCTTCTCTGGTTGCTATTGACAAAGGAAGAACAGTAGTATCTCCTTTTTCGTAGTATTTATAACAATTTGCGACAATCAGCTGAGCTGCTTTCATAAATAACTCTTTGCGCTCTTTGTGTGTCGCAATGATTGTGCCGTTGCCGGGTAGCGCTAATCCAATAGCTTCATTCAGACAATTCATGGAGTTTGCAGTAAACATTCCCGAACATGATCCGCAAGTAGGACATGCAGCTTTTTCGATATCAGATACTTCGGTCTCACTTACGGAGTCGTCAGCAGCTTTAACCATCGCATCAACGAGATCAAGGGCTTTGTCCCCCAGCTTTCCTGCTTCCATTGGACCTCCCGAAACAAAGATAGTTGGGATATTCAGGCGCATTGTTGCCATAAGCATACCGGGTGTGATTTTATCACAATTACTGATGCAGATCATAGCATCTGCTTTATGAGCATTTACCATGTATTCGACACTGTCAGCGATTAAATCGCGTGACGGTAGTGAGTAAAGCATTCCATCATGTCCCATCGCTATACCATCATCTATAGCAATGGTGTTGAATTCAGCTGCGAAACAGCCTAACTTCTCAATTTCAGATTTGATTTCCTGACCAATTTGATGAAGATGAACATGACCGGGGACAAACTGAGTGAAAGAGTTTACAATAGCAATAATAGGTTTACCCATCTGATCATCTTTCATGCCATTTGCCCGCCATAGAGCTCTGGCTCCAGCCATTCGTCTTCCTTGCGTGCTTTCAGAGCTGCGTAATGGAAAAATAAATTGTTTCATATGCTATTATTAAAAAAGCCTTTCCATAATTTGATTAAGGAAAGGCTCAATATTTTTATTAATATGATTAATTATCACGATACACCTTTCCG
>JBOFKE010000103.1:0-3155 GCA_051657185.1 Bacteroidales bacterium
GCACACTGATTACACATTTCTTTGGTGGTTCAGCCGGACGTGAGGGAACAGCAGTACAAATGGGTGGAGCTATAGCAGATCAATTTACGCGCTGGTTTAAATTCGGCCGTCGTGACCGACAGATTATTTTAGTTTGTGGTATCAGTGCAGGTTTTGCTTCGGTTTTCGGAACACCACTTGCAGGTGCTGTTTTTGCACTCGAAGTTCTGATAGTGGGACGTATGCGCTATGAAGCTCTTGTTCCTTCTTTCCTGATAGCTGCAATTTCTAATTACGTATGTAATTTGTGGGGTACTTCACACGCTCATTATTCTGTCGGATTTGTTCCCGAATTTTCATTATCTCATTTAGTTTATGCAATTGCGGCAGGGATTATTTTCGGTTTAACAGCGTCGCTGTTTGCACGTGCCACCCATTTTTGGAGTGATTTGTCCGCACGTCTGGTAAAATGGGCACCATTGAGACCATTCTTTGGAGGTATTGTATTAGCGGTAGTTATTTTTTCATTTGGTGCATATCAATATACGGGACTAGGATTACCAATGATCCAATCAGCATTTAACGGACAGGTTGAAGTGTATGATTTTGCAGCAAAATTGTTGTTCACATCTTTTACCTTGGGAGTCGGATTTAAAGGGGGAGAAGTGACACCATTATTTTTTATCGGTGCAACTTTAGGTAATGCTTTATCTCTGTTTATTCCATTACCTATGGCATTGTTGGCTGCAATGGGTTTTGTAGCTGTATTTTCGGGCGCAACAAATACACCTATAGCATGTACTTTGATGGGGATTGAATTATTCGGGATTGAAAGTGGATTATTCATTGCATTAGCATGTGTAACGGCATATTTGTTTTCGGGACATTCAAGTATTTATTCGGCCCAGATTATAGGTTCTCCTAAACATATCAGCCGAATACGAATGAAAGGCAAAGGGATTAATTCAAATGAGTGATGTTTGAAATAATCTGGAAGATTATATAAATAAGGCGATTATATCCATTCGGGTATAATCGCCTTATTCTCTTTATAATGGTTTTCGGATTAAGATTCGTTCTCCGAGTCGTTTATTTATTTCACGCTGATAAATTTGTATTTCACGCATTTCAGTCATTATTTCTGCCATTACAGTGGCGTCGCTAACGCAGGCTAATTGTTTCATTAGCTTACTCATTGTATCTGTCATCCTGACATCCTGCAGTTCAAGCAATGCCCGTTGAGCTAAAGTTTCCAGACAATCAGATTCAGTTTCAACAACCTGCTTTTTTGAGTGATACTTACTCAATATATGGCGCTCGGCTGTCAGATTCGCTGCAAGCAAGCTGATTGAAGGATTGCTGTGCTGTAAAAAATATTTTTGAGCAACGAAATCCGGATTATTAATTATAGGTCGTATTTCTTCCAGAATTTGATTATAGAGTGTATTTTCGAAAATTATATTTTCTTCGTCAACCATATAAAGAATAAAATTAGCTACAGTCGTTTCCCAATATTCGTCATTGTCAATCGGAATACGTATTCCCTCATTGCCATAACGGACTATCAGACGGATAATACATCGTTCATTTTCTTCAAACGGCGAAGTCGTCTGAGTACTGTAGTTAACTAATTCAGGTGGTGGAATATCATATTCGCTATAAGGAGGCGGAACCTCTTCCGGTAAAGGAAACGGAGCCTGTGAATCGGACAATGGAGGATTATTTGTTGTATGGATGCCTCCTCTGCTGATCGTATTTTGCGTATAGGTATTCGGAAGTTTATTCTTTTGAAATTCAGTTTCTCTTCTTTTAATGTTCAGCTTGCCTAAACTGTTAGCTAAAGCTTTTTCTTCAATATTCAGAAGTTTACTCGTTTCTCGCAAGTAGATATTCTGCGTCAGAGCTTCGGGTATAATAGAGATACTATTCAAAATATCATTTGCAATAGATGCTTTTTTGATTGGATCATTTCCGGCATCTTTTAATAGCAGTTGTGTTTTGAAATGAATAAAATCCACTTCCGCCTGATCGATAAATGACATAAATTCCGAGGCGCTGTGAGATTGAGCAAATGAATCGGGATCCTCTCCATCAGGTAAAAGTACGACTTTTACATTCATTCCTTCCTGCAGAAGCAGATCAATACCACGCAGTGAGGCTTTCATACCCGCAGCATCTCCGTCATATAAGACAGTGATATTAGACGTGAAACGGTGAATCATTCGTATCTGACCCGGAGTCAGAGCTGTACCCGAAGAGGCAACAACATTCTCAATACCGGATTGGTGCATGGATATAACATCCGTATAACCTTCAACCAGGAAACACTTATCTTGTTTAACAATAGAACCTTTAGCAAAGTAGATACCATAAAGTTCATTACTCTTATGGTAAATCTCACTTTCGGGAGAGTTCTGATATTTAGCAAGCTTAGCATCTGATTTTAAGATACGTCCTCCAAATGCAACTACTTTTCCTGAAATGGTATGTACCGGAAACATTACACGACCTCTGAATCGATCATAGAATCGTCCTTCAGCATCAATAACAAGTCCTGTTTTAACAAGTAAATCTGTCTTGTATCCCTTTTTTGTAGCATCCAGATAGAAAGCATCTCTTTTCTCCAGACTATATCCCAACTGGAATTTACGGATAATATCATCCCGAAATCCACGCTCGCGGAAATAGCTCAGACCGATCTGCTGCCCTTCCGGAGTTTCATGCAAAGTATCCTGGAAATAAGTATGAGCATAAGTGTTAATTAAGAACATGCTTTCGCGTTCGCTCCGTTGTTGAAGCTCTTCCGCAGTCAGTTCTTTCTCCTTAACCTCGATACCATACTTCTTAGCCAGCCATTTCAGAGCCTCATAATAAGACAGCTGTTCATGTTCCATAATGAAGTGAACAGCATTTCCGCCTTTACCGCAACTAAAGCATTTGCAAATACCCTTAGTAGGTGAGACACTGAATGAAGGTTTTTTCTCATCGTGAAAAGGACAAAGACCTGTATAGTTTACGCCTCGTTTTTTTAGGGATACAAAATCAGATACAACATCAACAATCTGTGCTGCATCCATAATCTTGTCTATCGTAATCTGATCTATCATTCCGTCTCCTTTTTCTGAGTTTAAAATACAATACGAAGATAGTAATTTTATCAGGAATAAAGGCAGATA
>JBOFKE010000104.1:0-1686 GCA_051657185.1 Bacteroidales bacterium
ATAATAATCTGGAGGCTATGGATGTAGAGGAAATTCTTTATCATATAAATGATGAGGATCAGAAAGTAGCTTTGGCTGTTCGCCAGACAATTCCACAAATTGAAATTCTTGTAACAGGTATTGTAGAGCGAATGAAAAAGGGTGGTCGTATCTTTTATCTGGGAGCAGGAACAAGCGGGCGATTAGGCGTATTGGATGCTTCGGAAGTACCTCCTACTTTTGGAATGCCAAATACGTGGGTAATCGGTCTGATTGCGGGAGGAGACCGTGCGTTAAGGAATCCGGTCGAGTCTGCCGAAGATGATGCTGAGAAAGCATGGGCAGAACTGGAGAAACATCAGATCAATGAATTAGATACGGTTATAGGTATAGCAGCATCAGGAACAACTCCTTATGTAATAGGCGCACTGGAAAAAGCAAGATCGAAAGGATTACTTACTGCAGGTATTTCCTGTAATCCTGCTTCACCAGTATCCCAGGCAGCTGAAATAGCTATCGAAGCAATTGTAGGTCCTGAGTTTGTAACGGGAAGCACAAGGATGAAGTCTGGAACAGCTCAGAAGATGATTTGTAATATGATTACAACTTCGGTTATGATTAAACTTGGGCGTGTGAAAGGCAATAAGATGGTAAATATGCAACTTACCAATAAGAAGCTTATTGATCGGGGAGCACGTATGATTGTCGATGAAACAGGTATAGCTTATGAGCAGGCAAAAGATTTATTGCTTTTGCACGGCTCAGTTAAGAATGTCATTGATCGTTTAAAAACTGAATGAAAGAGGTTGTCAGAGAAATTCTTGATTATTCAATGAGGAGTTAGAAATACAGAGTTCAATAAATAAGCTTTAGTTTTGATATTTACATACGTATGAAAAATAGTTTACATAGGTATCTAAAGTATTTTTCATACGTATGTAAATAATCTTATTTACCGCTGATTGTAAATATATAGGCATAAAAAAAGCCCATAAGGGCTAAATTAATAATAGAACGATAAAGAAAAAAAAGAAACAACCGTGAAGTAGGATATGAATAAAAACTCCGAATAATAGGTTTTGAGTGCCCGACCTCTTTTGTAATCTGCCGTACTTAAAGTATACCCGAAGGCGCAGCCCGCCATTAGAAATCAAAGCTTATTCTCGGTTTTGTGAAAAAAACTGTGAGTTTACCAATCGTAAATCAACACGGCTGTTTCATGTTGCAAATATATATTGCCTGTTTATATCTCCCAAATGTTTTAACGTAAATCTTTATTGAAATTTGATTTTTATTTCTGAACAATGAGAACAAGCATTTAATTAGCTTCTTTAATAATATAACGTCCCTCTGGCAATTTGGTTCAAATAAAAATAGAGTATAGTATAAATATACATACTAAAAACGGGTAAAAAATATTAAGATTGAATCATGTTCTCCATTAAATCGGTAGTTTGCTGTATCTTTGTATTGTTAAGATAAGAAATAGAATAAAATCAACAAGTATAAATATACGAATAATGAGTGTAGGATTAAAGAAAGAGCCGAGAATTTGGGTAGCAATATTGCCTATAGTTTTTCTTGTTGTCGCATTAAGTTTAAATGTTTACTATTTAGGTAGTGATGCTTTAGGGGGTGCAAGTCAAATATTATTAATTGTTTCAGCGGTATTGTGTTTTGGTGTTGCACGTATAGAGTCAGGAGTAA
>JBOFKE010000105.1:0-4015 GCA_051657185.1 Bacteroidales bacterium
TGGAGGAAGCTCGTCCGGCTATTGAAAAGTATTTGTCTAAGAAAAAAGGATACAAGAAAAATCAGTATAAATACGATGATCGTACGGTAGAGCTAGTCAATAAAAACTGGGCTTTTGCTTTAGATCGTTGGGGATATGACCTGAATAAATAAAATAGGAGAGGCACTCGGAGATTAATTCTGAGTGCCTCTTTTTTTTATGACTAAAATTAATTATAAATGCCTTTTATATAAGTATTTATAAGGTGGAGGTAATTCTTTTCGTAAGTGTTAATAAATATTTTCTGTAGGTCGCACTAAATTGCGGTGTACAGCGCACTTTTGTGCGACCTACTTCGCAATTCAGTGCGGTGTACATCGCCATATTTAATAAGCAGCTTTTAAATATTAATTTCACGATACTTTATATTGTTTCTCCTGCGAAATAAATTAATGTCAATGTATGGATGAGCTTTATACCCATCCGTGTCTCTAAACCATCAAATAGTTACCTGATTACACAAGTTATATGACCCGCATAACACATTGGTTTCGTTCATTAAATTCGATTGCCGTGCGATGGTGAACCGCGGTTGAATACGTGGATTCAACCCTACATTTAAAAATCAATCACACAAAATATTTATAAAAAAAGTCCCATTTTAGACCGATAAATATAGGTCAAAATGGGACTTTTATTTTTGTAGTTATAAACCGGACCTTTGACTAACTTGATCTTGACATGTTAGACTGTCTCGTTTTATAGCATTATTCTACTGGTTATATTAAAATAACTGTTTGAATTTTTTAGGAACAGGAGTTGAGAAATACATTTCTTTGCCTGTTGTCGGATGAATAAACGCAAGCTCACAAGCATGTAATCCCATACGTCTGATCGGATTCATCTTCGAACCGTATTTGTCGTCACCGACAATAGGATGTCCGATTTCCTGCATATGCACACGGATCTGGTTTTTCTTACCTGTATCAAGCTTAACCTGAAGCATAGAAAAACTGTCATTCCATTTAATTGTACGGTAATGCGTAACAGCTAATTCTCCGTCATCCGGATCTTTGCTGGAGTGCATCTTCATACTTTTTTTATTTTCCCACATGTAAGACGAAATCGTATCTTCACGTTTTTCTAAGCTGCCTTCAACAACAGCCAGATAAGTACGCTCAGTAACCATTTTATCCCAGTTCTTTTGCATTTTTTCCTGTACTTGCTGTGATTTAGCAAACATCATCAGACCTGAAGTATCACGATCTAATCTGTGAAGTACGAAAATACGGTTACGTGGATCTTCAGCTTTCACATAGCTTGATAACGTGCTGTAAGCTGTCAGTTTCTTTTCCTTGTCAGTAGCAATCGATAATACACCTGCTTCTTTATCAACGACGATAACGTCACGATCTTCATATACGATCTGTAAACCTTTCACAATCGGTTTACGGTGTGATGGTTCGCCTACAAATACCCAGTCGCCTGCGTTCAACGCAAAGTTAAACTGAGATACAGTTTGCTTGTTCACACGTATTTGTTTGTGTGAAAGAAGTGATTTTACAGAGTTACGGCTTTTGCCGGGAAACATCTTCATCAGGAAAGTCATCAATTCTGAAGCTTCTCTGACTTGAAAACACAACTCTTTACCCGGATTCTTTTTTTTATTTTTGTTCATTGTCTTTATATATTCTCATTTCGCACTGTTTACAGTCAAATTCAAGACGTAAACGAGTAGATTTATTTACCAAAAACAGAGGCTCTTTGAGCTTCTCCTTATTCCCTTTTATTTTCGAACAGCAACCTAATGAATAGCGAATACAATGTTTCATAAACATGAGTGGCACGTTCTCTTGCGATTGAATCTCAAAAGCCGGTTGAATACGTGTAAAACCTCTTTGTTCATAAAAGGCTTTCGCTGCATTATTCGAAACATTACCCAGATAACTAAGCTCTTTTTCCTCAGATGCAGTGCTGATGACCGGTTTTTTGCGTAAATCGCGCAAGCTTTGCGGATAGGTCATCCGTCTGGCTTCGATTAATTTATCTATCAACTGTCTGCGCCAATCTGCTAATTTAGAAGCCGGAAAAAAGAACTCTTGTGAGAAATCAATCTCGACTGTTTCTGCTGCGAAAATCGTTGTTCCGAGTTTGGATAACTGATCGGTTATATTTTTCGTCTGAGGCTTTTGCGCTGTTTGTTTTTCTTCCTGCATGACAAGAGTTACACGTACGCCATCACTATCTGTAGCTTCGAGTGTGAATCCAAAGGGATTCTCCTTTAGCGAAATACAGATCGGTATTCTTCGTTCCGCTGTTTTCTTTGACAAGGTTTTCTCGAACTCATGATCGAGGTTACGATATAACTTAGCACCTTTGGCAAATGGAATTGCTTTCATTTCGGGTGAAAGGTATATGCGATTATCCTCGACGCGATTCGCGCGGAATCCGAAAAACTCTTCCCGGTCATTGATGAAGCAAAATCCGTCTCCATTGTTCAGTACTGCTGTACCTGCGACAACAATACTTCCTTTTTCTACAAACTTGATTGTTCCGACCGGTTCACCTAATGATTTTGGTGTTTCGAAGTTGTAGTGTGGATCCTTACCGTTGATGTCAAAATAATCCGTAAAACCTCGGCTAAAGCTTTTATGCGGATTGGGACTGAAGTCAAAGGCTGACTTGCCAGAAGAGGCCGCCATAAATTCATCAGGACGTCTGCTGAAAATTTCATCCAGCTTCTTGCGATAAAAAGCTACGATATTCTTGACATAAGACATGTCTTTCAACCGGCCTTCGATCTTTAATGAAGTTACTCCTGCATCCAGCATCTCTTCCAGCTTATCGGAACGATTCATATCTTTCATCGAAAGTAAATGCTTATTCCGAAGAATTGCCGTACCGTCTGCATCAATCAGATCGAATGGCAAACGGCAGATTTGAGAGCAAGCACCGCGATTGGCACTCCGGCTATGCAAGGCCTGACTGACGAAACATTGTCCGCTGTAGCTTACACATAATGCTCCGTGGATAAATACCTCGATAGGTGTTTTAACTTCGCTGCAAATATGTGCGATTTCGGATAGAGGCAATTCGCGCGCTAAGACGATTTGCGAGAAACCAGCATTTTCCAGTTCTCTGACTTTATCTAAAGTACGGTTGTCTGTTTGTGTGCTTGCATGTAGTTCGATAGGAGGGAGGTCTAAGGATAGAATACCCATGTCCTGGATGATAACTGCATCAACTCCTGCTTTATATAAATCCCAAATCATTGCTTCCGCCTCTTTTAGATCCTTGTCTTCAAGAATCGTGTTGAGAGCTACGAATACACGAGCTCGGTATTGTTTGGCAAATTGGGCTAATTTGGTGATTTCTTCTAATGAATTTCCTGCTGCAGCTCTGGCTCCGAATTTGGGAGCTCCGATATATACGGCATCAGCTCCGTGAATAATCGCTTCTATACCTATTTCGGCATTCTTAGCCGGGGCAAGAAGCTCTATCTTACGAATCTTTTTCTTACTCATTTATTAGGCTTTAAATCTGTCTCACCGACAAATCTTTTTATTTAAGTGCAAAGATAATGTATTTGTGCGATATGCGATTCCGGATACTCTTCTGTTTGTCTGCTTTAAACATAGTTTAAGTCTTTGATAATAGGGTAGATGCATGTTTTTTGCCAATAAAAAAGAGTTTTCAACAAATTGTTTATAAGGATAAGTTATTAACAAATTGTTGAAAACTCAGATTTTTTGTTACTTCTGAAGTGTAAGTTTAGTCTTCTTTGGGTGCATCCGGAATAGGTAATTGTCTTTTGAATGCTTCTTTGAAAGATATCAAAGATTCGGTACCGGACAGACCTAAAGGTTGTAGCTTTGTATGTATGATTTCAAGTAAGTGCTGATTGTTTCGGGCATATATCTTTATGAAAAGATCATATTTACCTGTAGTGTAATGGCATTCCAACACTTCTGGTATTTGGAAAAGAGCATCAACAACTTCGGAAAACCGGCTAGGATCTTTCAGGTATAATCCCATA
>JBOFKE010000106.1:0-8710 GCA_051657185.1 Bacteroidales bacterium
TAGTTGATCGTAATAACAAAAGGAGGGCGTGTCAAAATCGTAACAATTTGACACGCCCTCTTTTTTTTATCTATGCGCCCAAAACGCGTCTAAGTGAATCAACTTGCGTATTCCAGAGGTCAATGCAGTCATTTTCCTCATCGTTATATGCATAATCTGTTATAAGTAACGTTGCGTCTTTGGTTATCTCACTTTTACTTATTTTGAACTCGAAAAATGCTCCGGGATGTTCTTCATCTTCCCATCTGAACCGGATGAAGTTTCCATCTTCTATTTTTAAGCATTCTGCACCTTGTTCTGATTTCTGCCATTTAAACCGAAATTGATTCTCTTCGCACTCACACGCATCACAAAACCATTTTGATAGACCTATCGGTGTTCCTATCATCTTCCATAAAGTATTAACTGATACCTTTGGAAAGATATATTCAATATGAACTTTCTCCTTCATCGATATTAAAAAATTAGGTTTCGATGCTAAGTTAGTACTTATTTTTATTAATAGTGTTATTTATATAGATATTTTACAAGACTGCCCGTTTAATTATCTATCGCGTAATATTAGTGTAATAGCTAAGTAATCTATATTAATAAAGTGTAAATATTTTCCAGGGTGTTGTTTTGTCTGATTATGAATTGATATCGTCATAATTCCGTTGAATACCTTTGTCAGGCAGGATATAAAAAAGGGTATTCCGATTACGATCAGAATACCCTTTAGTGGAATTATTTCTATTTCAGATTAGAAGTTAACCGTGTTAAGCATCTTGTCTACTAAGAATCCATCAATTGCATTTAAATCAAATTTGACGTTACGTCTTGCTTTTAATTTAATGATGAAAAGATCCATAGATCCTTCAAGAGGTTCCTGTTTGCCTACGTTTATGAAAGTAGGATAAAGAGCTTTTTGTCCATTTGTATGTAAACGGTCATTTGTCAGATTATCCATTTTCTTCATATTAACAGGTTCGATTTTAACAAACTCATAATCCTGAGATGCATAAGGAATAGCAAAACTTAATGCATTTACGGAGCGTAAGTCTTTACCTTTAACCACAATGTCTACAGTTTCGCCTGCATTGTATTGTTTTTTAGAAGGTACCATTATAATTGATCCGGCTACCGGCTCAACCTTGTCTTTACTGATACCACCATCCAGACGAGTAGCAACAACTGAAATATCGTAAGCGTCGATCAGATTATTTTTGTTCAGATCGCCATTACTGATATATCCTTCGAAGTCACCATCACCGAGACGCAATCCTGTATAGTTCATATACGAAGTATAATCATTACGATTGATCAGACGGTCATTATTGATATCTCCCGGAAGATAACTTTCAGTTCCCGGAACCTTAAATACATAAAGCTCAGTACCCGAACCATATTTACCGGCACCTTCCGTAATTTCCATTTTCACATAACGAGCTGTAGGTTTTTCGTTGAACAGGAATATTTTTTCTTCTGTATCATTAGCCCAGTCAAATGCACCTGCTTCTATCCAGTGCTTTTTATCCATACTCGTAAAGACCTTACCTTTAAGTAAGATACCGTTGCCTTTTTCAGAACGTGGAAGATAATGGAATTTATCTAACTGATTGATAGTTTGAAGATCCATAACAACATCGAATGGTACAGCTTCAGCTCCCCATTTTGTATGCCATGTATTACCCTCATCAAAATCGAACAGTTTAGCTATACCCTGACCACCCTGATTTTCACAGGTAGTCTCTCCCTGAATACCCTGGATAGCAAACTCAAGCGGATTCGACTTAGTCGTTGCATTGAATGTTGTCCAGTCAGACTTACCATCTTTATTGATAGCTCTCAATTTAAATGTATAAGGAGTTTCAGCCAAAAGATCTTCGAATAGCAATTCATTATCCTTGATCGTTGAATATAACATATTGTTAAACTCAATCTCATAATAATCAGCATTAGCAACCTTATCCCAGGTTGGCTTCAAAGTATAAGCCTGAGTATTCTCATCACTGACTTTCGAATTCACTGGTGCCGTTAATGTACCTGTTGAAGTCAGAAGTCGGTTTGCAGGAGCATATTCAAATCCGTCAACCATAACCTCTACGGCGTTGGTTGTGATATTTGTACTTTGAAGTTTGACCCAGATCTGAGGATTTTTCTTCATTTCGACTTTTGCAAAATCTGTTCCTGGTTTGGCAAACTGATTAAGTTCAGGAGCCAGGTTGAAATAGTACACATTTTCGCCTTTATCGAAAGCATCTAAACTGTTTACGGCAGTTAGTTTGATCTTCTTGTTGCCGATTTGGGCTTGTACTTTTTTCGGTGACTGAGTAGCATTGATTCTGAATTCAGTTACCTTATCAGCTTCGAATCCTTTGAAATTGCCTGTCGTTTTATTTACAGTCACATTTAAGCGACCTTTAGGTAAGACATTACTTTCGATTAAAGTAGTTGCACCTTCACCATTTCTGTAAGCCTCTGTAGTTCCATCATCATCATATTCTGTAAACTGAGTTTTTCCACTTGGGTATAGCTCATAAATACGAAGATTTTTATTGATTTCGGCAACATTATTATTCGGGTTAGTCATCGGGATAATTGCACCGGCTTTAACAAATACCGGTAACTTCCAGATCGGAGTCTCGAAATTATTGATAATCGTATTCCCTTCATACACATCTCCGTTGAAATAATCTACCCACTGACCTTCCGGAAGATAGATGGTATTTCGTATATCATTACCTTGTTCATCCATTTTTGTTTCCTGATAAATAGGAGCAACCAGGAAGTATGGGCCATACAGGAACTGGTATTGAGTCGATTTACCTAGAGTATAAGCATTCGGATATTCAAGGAACATAGCACGAATCATAGGTAATCCATCAACCGATTCTTTCGCAATACTATATGCGTAAGGCATTAATTCTGATTTAAGTTTCAGATAATGACGATTGATCGATGTTGCAGGTTCACCCAATGCATGAGGGTATTTTTCGTTAGATCCCCATCCATCCATGTTAAGCTCCATTGGTGTCCATGTTTTCCATTGGAAGTCACGGATATTTACATTTGCATTTTTTCCACCGAAAATACCGTCCATATCCGAAGAGATGTTCGGTTGTCCCGATAATCCCGATCCGATATAAGTTGGGATATGGAAACGAATGTATTCCCAAACACCACCAACCTGGTCGCCAGACCAGATACCGGCATAACGTTGAGTTCCCGCCCAACCATCTAAGGAAATAATAAACGGACGGGCATCATTGCCGTAGTACGTCATGATTTGCGCAACATCCGTGATCCCATTCAGACCAAACGAATATCCTGCACCCACCCATGCTACGTCTGTTTTCAAAACGCGCACACCGGCATCTTTTACCTCTTTTACGATATCACGTTGAAGTAAAGCGCTTATTTCCGGTTTCGGATGTAAGTCAGATTGTGTCCAAAGACCGATTTCTACACCATTCTTTTGTGCATATTCAGCCAGTTGTCTTAAGTTTTCGATATTACCATCTACGGTTTCAGTCTGCCCGTAACCAGCTCCGTATCCATCATTTGGAAGTAGCCAGCCTAAAGGCATATCATGATTTTTGTAGCGGTCGATTACAGCACGGGCAGAGAATTGATAATTTCCGTTTTCGCCATTTAACGATTCTTTTACGCCCCCGTTATCTTTTTGCGCTTCTTTATATCTTTTGCCATCCTCAAAAAGAATGCCCTTTTCATCTTCTTTCCAATAGTCACGATTATAGGCATTCAGGTGTCCTTGATAGAATCCGAATTTCGGAAGCAGGACAGGATTACCTGTTAATTGATAGAAGTCATTTAAAATCGGAACAGCTCCGTCATTGATCATAAAGAAGACATCCAGATAATTATCTTCATGATGAAGATCAACAATCGAAGGATCTTTTGATCCAAAATCGTATTTCCCTTTCTTGAAAGTGTGCCACATCATACCATAGCCATTTGTCGACCAGTAAAATGGAGTAGGAGAGGCAACACCTCCGTCGGTCCAGCTATTTTGATTTTCGATAGCTATCGCTCTTCCTTTATGAGAGAAACGTCCGTTCTGAACGCCACCGCCATAGAAATACTCATTCGGATTCCCTTTCAGGCTCAGAGAAACCTTTTTTTCTTCAAATTGAGCCGGTTTTATTTCCTCGAAAGCTACCTGACTCGTTTTTAGGTTGATAGCCTTCATTGTAGCATTCTTTTTATCAAAAACCAGTTTGATTTTATCCGTCTGAATTGTAATATTATTGTTAGCATCCGAAAGATCTAATTTAGATAAATCTTTTCGCGGATTGTCTACTAAAATAATAGCATCAGGTTTTGCTTCAGGTCTACGAATTATTCCTCCGTTATTATCCTGGAAAACCCGAAAAATGTTATTGCCATAAAAATCAAGAAACATTCTATTGTTATCAGATAAAAGGATTTCAATAGTTGTCGGATTAATTTGTTTGGCACTAAGAATGGATTGTGTTTTTTGAGTTACATCTTGTTCAGCAGTAAATTGTGTTGGAGTACTTGCATATATTGGTATAACAGGTATTGCAAGACTTAATCCAACTGCTAAGCAAACAGCTTTGCGTTGTTTACTTTGTTTGGATTGTTTTTTCATTATTAATTTAATTCATTAATATTAGGTTACGATCGCGAAGATAGTAAATTGTACGCATTTGTGAGTTAAATGCAAAGAAATATTGAGAAAATAGAGTGTATTTGTCAGATTTATGCAGTTTGTCTATACAAATGTGTACGATGAAAGATGCTTACTTTGCTTTGAATGTTGAGTATGAGGAAAATAATTGAAAAGGAAGAAGATTAATTCGATCGATAAAAAATAGAAGAATATTTATTTTTTTATGACTCACAGATTTTAAATAGTTATCTTTTAGGTGTTTGTCTGGATTGTTGTCGGAATTGATTGTTAAAATAATAAATACTTCATTTTTTTATTCTACATTTGCAACGATGGTAGTATTTACTTCAATTCTTCGAAGTGAAAACTTTAAAATGGGAATTCGGTGAAAGTCCGAAACTGTACCCGCAGCCGTAAGTTTCTTTCAAGTATCTTTAAATTGAATGAAAACCACTGAGGAAAAGTTCGCAGAACTAAGTATTCGGGAAGGTATTAAAGATATGAAACGAGTCGGAAGACCTGCCTCAAACAATTAATTTAAAAGTGAAACTTCGGGAATAAAGTTTTTGCGGCGGTCATCGTTACGACCTTATTCTCCTATATTTTTATTTGATTTATGAAAGCCTTTGTTTCGTGGAGCGGAGGTAAAGATTGTATGTATGCTTTACATAGATTTTTATCTGATACTGAGAATCAAGTTGAGTGTTTAGTGAATTTTTGTGATGCGAATACGCTGAAATCGCGTTCGCACGGATTGGATGCTTCGCTGATTAAAGCGCAGGCTGAAGCTATGGAGCTGCAAATTATACAAGAGCCTCTGTCTACGGGGTCTTACGAATATCACTTCAAGGAGGTTGTGAGTCGTCTGAAAAAGAAAGGTGTAGAAGCCGGTGTTTTTGGCGATATTTATTTACGCGAACATCGGGACTGGATTGAACGTGTTTGTCGGGATTGTGCAATTGATGCTGTATTTCCTTTGTGGGGACAACCGACAAATGATTTAATGGAAGGGTTTATTGCAGCTGATTATAAAACGCTGATTGTATCGGTAAGGGCAGAGGAGCGTTTCCGTGATTTACCCGGACAAATCTTTAATCAAGCTTTATATATGACTCTTAAATCAATGGATGGCGTAGATCCTTGCGGCGAGAACGGAGAATATCACTCGTTTGTAGTAGACGGGCCCTTATTTTTACGTCCTGTAACTTATGAGACAGGTGAGGTTTATGAAGCAGATAATCATTATTTCTTACCTGTAAAACTTCGATAAAATGAAATCCTTACTATATAAAATCAGATTTGTGTGTTGCGTAGTACTCCTGCTGGTCGGGAGTACTGCTTTATTCGCCTCCAAACCTTTACGTGTTATATCTTTAGGTCCATCGCTTACGCAGAGCATTTATTATATGGGGGCTCAAAGCCAATTGATCGGCTGTACAAGTTATTGTCATTCGGCGAAAGGTGATCAAAAAGAAGTTGTTGCATCTGCCGTAAAGCCCAATTTGGAAAAAATTGCTTCTTTGAAACCGGATCTGGTATTGGCTTCAGGATTTACACCGGTCCGTGATATCGAGACATTGCGTAAACTGGGTATTCGGGTTGAGGTGTTCCGCAGTCCGAAATCTTTTGATGAAATATGTGAACAGTTTCAGCATCTCGGTCATTTGCTGGGATGTGATCAAAAAGCCGGGGAGATTATTCATAATTCAAGACAAAGAGTCAATGAAATCGTATCGATCAGTAAGAAGAGAGGAGCAAAACCCAAAGTCTTTATGCAAATAGGGGCTTCTCCGATTTTTACCGTTATCCCCAATACATTTATGGATGATTATATCCGTTATAATGGTTGTTCGAATATAGCATCCGATCTTACAAGAGGTACGATAGGGAGAGAGTTGGTCGTAGCCCGGAGACCCGATTATATTTATATCGTAACAATGGGACTCACAGGTACTGAAGAAAAAGCCGAATGGGAACGCTTTAAGCATATTCCGGCGGTACGTAATAACCGGATTTTTATTTTAGATTCAGACTACGCATGTCAGCCTACGCCGATTTCTTTTGTTCAGACTCTGGAAATTATGCACAAACAAATCAGTCAATAATAATATGGAAACAACAGGACTTATACACATCTATACGGGAGACGGTAAAGGGAAAACAACTTCAGCCATCGGGCTTGCAGCGCGGGCCTTGGGTGGAGGGTTAAAGGTTTGTTATGTCTCATTTCATAAGCGTCCCGAGTTATTCGGATATACGGAAATGGACAGCCTCAGAACACTGGGCGCAAAAGTCATTAACCTGGCAAAAGGTCACCCGCATCTGGACTCGTCGATCAAACGCGAAACAATGGAGACGGAAGTTAAAGAGGGTTTGATCTTGCTGAAAGAACTGATTCGTACAGAAAAATTTGATTTATTATTGTTGGATGAAATTCTGATATCTGTACGTGATGGTTATATCGGAGAAGATTTGTTGATCGATTTTGTTCAGACAAAACCCGAAGAGCTGGAATTGGTTTTGACAGGGCGTGGAGCAACCCCTGCTTTGATAGAGTTGGCGGATTATGTGAGTAACGTGCAGAAAGTCAAACATCCTTTTGATCGTGCTGTACCAAGTAGGAAAGGGATAGAATATTAATGATGAATACCCCAAAAATCATACGGCCGATATCGGGATTCTTACTACTGGTAACAGGTTTATTTCTGGTTTGTCTGTTATCATTGTCAGTAGGTGAGATTCCAATGTATTACGATCAGATTACCGGATATCTTCAGGATCCGGATTCGATGGAATACGGTGTATTATGGTATATCCGCATTCCACGTACAGTTTTAGCGATTGCAATTGGTGGTAGCTTAAGTTTAGCCGGTGTAGTCTTACAGGGTATCTACAGGAATCCGCTGGTTGAACCCTATACTTTAGGGATTTCAGGAGGCGCATCTCTCGGAATAACTTTTGCTATTATAACGGGATTGTATGCAATGCATTCGCTTTTGTTACCGTTATTTGGTTTTGGCGGTGCATTGATTACGATTTTTCTGGTTTATACACTAAGTATGGGGAAAAGTCACGGAGCTGTAAACCGGATGCTGTTAATCGGAGTGATGATCAGTTTTATATCTTCAGCGATTGTGATGTTTCTGATGTCGGTTACTTCAGTCGAAAATCTTCCGGGTATTATCTTTTGGACCATGGGATCTTTAAATGAATCGGATATGACACTGATCTTGTTTATGATCTGTTCAGCCTTTCTGATTTTGGGAATAACCTATTTGTTTGTTCCGGCATTAAATGCATTGCGTTTAGGAGAATCGAAAGCCCGCTATCTGGGAATCAATACACAGTATGCAATAAGAATACTTTTTATATTGACTTCTCTGTTGACAGGAACATGTATTGCGGTTGCCGGAGTTATCGGTTTCGTAGGTTTGATTATTCCTCATTTCACTCGTCTCTGGGTAGGTACAGATTATAAATATCTCTTAGGTGCTTCCTTTCTGAGTGGAAGTATATTTCTTGTGCTATGCGATGTTGTGGCCCGCACGGTTGTGGCTCCTAATGAATTACCTATCGGAGTGATAACAGGAATGACGGGAGGTATAGCATTTATATTTATTCTGAGCAGGCGAACTTCTCATTCAAAGATACTCTGATATGACATTGATTGATATACAAGAAATCGAATGCGGATACCGGGATGGATTTCATTTGGGACCCGTCGATATGAAGATAAAGAAAGGCTCTTTTACAGGAATTATCGGACCGAACGGTTCGGGAAAAAGTACTTTGTTTAAGTGCCTGACCGGGGATTTATCTCTTCGTAAAGGGCATATAGATTTATGCGGTAAACCTTTGTCTTCTTATTCGCTGAAAGAAAGAGCAAGAATACTTTCGATCGTAACTCAGTTCTGTGAACTGGCTCCGATGACAGTCGGAGAATATGTACTAATGGGAAGGATGCCGTATCGGAAGATGTTTCAGTTCTATTATTCCGAACATGATAATAAGATAGCTGATTATTATATAAAACTTACAGGTATTGAGCATCTGCGTGAGAAACAGATTACCGAA
>JBOFKE010000107.1:0-3392 GCA_051657185.1 Bacteroidales bacterium
TAATCAAAACTCGTACCAAAAGAGATAAATTATCTACTAAATATCAAATCGATACTATTTAGGCAAATAAATATACATACGTCAATTAAAATCCGCCTAAATAAGATATTTCTTTACTTTTTCTTATTGTCAAATAAAAATATATTCTATATTTGCAATATATGTTTATTCATTTTAGGAAACATATCTATAAATATACATAAACATCAAAATTTGATTTTATATCATGTTTAAGCTCTTTTGAGCTTATTCTCCCTTTAGTTATATTACCTTATAATTAGCAATGACAAAACCTATGCTCGTGAGAGTATAGGTTTTTGACGTTAAGAGAAAGCCATACTGGCTAATGGCTGATATATTTTTTCAAGATCCTGAGAGTCAATTTCGACATCGAGCTGATCACCGGCTTTTATTGACACACCTTCAACGAAACGATATACAGCATTGTCTCTGTAAACAGCCACAACGATGCAGCGTGAAGGTAGTTGAAGCGTTGCCGGGGTCTTCCCGTCCAAATATGAATTTTCCTCAACATCCAGATTCACTATCATCCGTTTCGGATAATCGCCTGAGATATTTTGCAACATTAATCGATATAATATCCCGTCCATTGGTTTTACCTTCAGAAGTTCAGTAAAATAATATGTAAGGATACCCACTGCCAGCGTAGGAAAGAATAGCTCATAGTGACCTGTCATTTCACTAATCAAAATAAAACCCGTCAAAGGTGTTCTGAAGACTGATATGAATCCGGCAGACATACCTATCAGAACAAAATAACCGACAGACGCAGTTGTTACAATACCCAGCTCGACCAGTATCAGACAGAAAAATTTACCGGACAACCCTCCGACAGTCATCATAGGCAGAAATATACCACCGGGGAACTGAACCGAGTTAGATAAAATCGTAAAGCTGGTTATCAGTAATATCACTCCAAGTAAAACAATAATACTCGTTTGTGTAGAATTTGATTCCGTTATCAGAAAAGCCTGGTCACCTCCAACCAGAGTAGGGAAATACAAACCTATAAGATAAGTTATACCGGCTACAAAGAAGATTTTAATATATGGATTTAGCGTAATACGCTTGTAGTATTCACGTCCCTCTATCAAAAGAAATGAAAATAATTTACCAAACAATGAGAAGAACGTTGCCATAGCAGCAAATACAAGAATCAATGCCCATAAATCCATTTCAGGAGCATTCACAATCACGGCATGATAAATATCATTCGGAAAGAAATAAATAGCCAGCACACCTGCTGCCAGCCCTGCCAATAAAGTTGTAATAGCTGTGAAAGGCATATAAAACTTCTCCAGTGATTCGAGTATTAAGATAGACGAAGCCAATGGCGCAGTAAATGCTGCCGAAATACCGGCTCCGGCTCCGGCTGCTATCAAATGTTTTCTTCTGCCTGAACTCACATGAAAAACCTTTGTAATCCAGTCTCCGACCAACGAACCCATTTGAACAGAAGAACCTTCTCTTCCTAACGATAACCCTGAACCTATACTCATAATACCTCCAAAAAACTTCACAAAGAAGCTTTGCCAGGCAGTTGTATATTGTAGCCGACCGTTCAGCAAAGCTTTTGTTTGAGGCATACCACTACCCTGACTTAATGGAAACTTCCGAACCATCAAGTGAACCAATAACATCAATACGTAGATCGCAACAGGAATTGCCACTTGTATATACCAGGGCTGTCTGTTTTGGAAATACCATTCCCGCAAATGCCCGATCTCACTTAATATGTACCTGAAAGGTAAACAAACACCTGCTGTTACGACTCCTATTAAAATAGCAAGAAAGAATAACTTCGTATCATATTTTTTAAACTGCATACGCTCATTTTTAAACAAAGATCAAAGTTTAAACATCTTGCATTTCAAAAGGTTTGTTGAATTAACATTATGCCTTAAGAAATAATCAATACAAATCAGCAAATAGTCATATTTAGTATTATTATAAAAACTCATTACTTATAAACTAACAAATATTGTACTTTTACTTATCAGGAATAAATTGATTCAGAAATCAAACTATTCTGACCGAATCAATGTTTTTCATAAAAATATTATGTTATGAAAAGAATCATGTATTTAGCAAGTATACTCTTTGTTTTGAGTTCTTGCGCAACCAAAGCTTATATTCCCAAAAACGAGAAAGAAGCTCGTAAAATGGAACAAGTCGAAACTGCTGTTGCTAACGGCGACTATTTAATAGAAATTGCAAATGCAGTACCTATGGGTGGACGTTTAATTAATCTCAACGGAAATTACACTGTCGAGGTTCGGAACGATTCTGCTTTTGTTTTCCTGCCGTTTTACGGAAGTGCATACACCGCTCCGATGGGATTGAATGACGGAGGTATTAAATTTAATGCTCCTATTGACAATTATAAATTGACAACAACTAAAAAAGGAGTTTACAAAGTAGATATGGAAATCAGAACCAATCAGGATAATTATCGTATTTATCTTGAAATAATGCCTGATGGAACGAGCACGGTCCGTATCAACAGTAATAACAGATCGCCTATGTCTTATTATGGCGAATTAGAATTTGACAGAGAGTAACAATAAAATGAGTATTGCAGCATTAATATCAGGCGGAGTTGACAGCTCCGCAACGGTTCATTTACTGAAAGAACAAGGATACAACCCGACACTTTTCTATATCAAAATCGGGATGGAAGATGAGGATGGTTACATTGATTGCCCGGCCGAAGATGACATGTTAATCGTTAAATGGCTAGCGAAGAAATATGGTCTTCCTTATGAGATGGTATCGCTTCATGATGAGTATTGGGAAACTGTGGTCAGCTACGTTATCGAAAGTGTTAAGCGCGGACTAACGCCTAACCCCGATATGCTTTGTAATCAGTATATCAAGTTCGGATATTTCAATGATCGCTGGGGAAAAGATTTCGATCATATATCTACCGGTCATTATGCGTCGACACTAACAGTTGATAATGAGTTATATCTTGGAACGGCCAAAGACAAAGTTAAAGATCAAACCTACTTTTTAGGGCAGATCAACCAACTTCAACTCCGCAAATTAATGTTCCCGCTAGGTGACTTATTAAAGAGTGAAGTCCGGACGATTGCAAAAGAGGCCAACCTGATTAGCGCACAAAGAAAAGACTCTCAAGGTATATGTTTCCTTGGAAAAATTCATTACAATGATTTTATCAAACGCTATCTCGGCGAAAAGCAAGGTAAGATTATTGAACTGGAGACAGGGAAAATCTTAGGTACTCATAATGGATATTGGTTCTACACGATCGGTCAGCGCAAAGGTATCGGATTGCACGGCGGACCTTGGTTTGTCATTAAAAAGGACATAGACGAAAATATCATTTACGTTTCGCATGCCGATAATTT
>JBOFKE010000108.1:0-3502 GCA_051657185.1 Bacteroidales bacterium
AATACCAAAACAAAGGATTGTTTAAGATAAGTTTCCTCCGAAATCCAATTCGGAAGGAAACTATCCGGAGTCTGTAAACAATGATTTCAATCTTTTGTCACGACATTCCGGTTATTATCAACTGTAAATATATGCTTCAGTTCACCCGTCGTTGAATTAATCAATAATCCTTCAATTTCCACATCATGCGGTATTAGGGGATGATTAACCACCACTTCCATTGTACTTTTGACAGCATCATCCACACAATCGAATCCGGAAAGCCATTTCTTATAATCGATATGGCAAGCTTTTAACTGACGGAAGGCTTCATCTGTAATACCTCGTTGTTTCATTTGGTCAATAACGATATCCGTATCAAGATGTTCCATACCACAATCATCATGCCCGATTATCCAGATTGCTTTTACATTAAGCTGATAGATGGCAACAATAAGGCTACGCATCATACTTCCGAAAGGATGAGATATAATACCACCGGCATTTTTCAATAACTTTATATCTCCATTCTTAATCCCCGTCGCGGCTGGCAAAAGTTCTACTAAGCGCGTATCCATACACGTTAGTATTGCCAACTCTTTGTTAGGGTATTTGGTCGTAACAAATTGTGTGTACGATTCATTCTCAACAAATGACTTGTTATAAGCTAAAATATCATCTAAAATCATGGATAGAAAAAGTTATGTGTGTTTGTAATTCGAGGTCAAAGATAGGTTATTCGTCTGCATATTATCTAAATATTCACGTCCATTTGAATATTTAATGATCGATTTGCATATTTTGCTAATTATATTACTTTTGTATATATCCTTAATTTTAAAGTACGGTGATGACACGGGAGCAAGAATTGTTGATAAACTTAAGATCAGGTGACTATGGTGCGTTTCGCATCCTATATGACACATATGCAAAACAACTGAAAGGTTTTATTTTTGCGATGGTCCGCTCTGAAGTTCTTGCCGATGATATTATACAAGATACTTTTCTCAAAATCTGGATGAATCGTCAGACGATTGATTCCGACTTATCTTTCAAATCTTATCTGTTCCGTATTGCTAAAAATGCTGTTATCGACGAATTCAGAAAAAACATAAACAATCCTTTGTTTGAGGATTATATGCTTCATTGTGAGAATGTACATATAAGTGAAAATCATACCGATCAAATCATCGATTTTGAACAATTCAAAGACGATCTCAAAAAAGCAAAATCAAAGCTAACTCCTAAACAACGCGAAATATTTGAATTAAACAAAGAAGAAGGTTTTTCGGCAAAAGAAATAGCCTTACAACTACAAATAACAGAGCAAACCGTCTATAATCAATTATCTATTGCTCTTCAAATAATCAAAAAAGAACTTCCCGAATCACTTTATTTAGCTATCCTAATCTATAATATGTGTTAAATAAAAGCACTCGCATGTTAGATCTTTGAGTCTATTCCGTATAGTTTATAAATACGAATAAAAGTAAACATGAAAGATCCGATATACATATTATTTGAAAAATACATCAATGGCACAATTTCAACGAATGAATGGAAAGAGTTGAAAGCTGTGACAGAGACTCTGTCTCAACAAGCTATTTCAGATATACTAGAACGTATATGGGATAATTATACACGGGAAGGGAAATTGCCTGCTAAATCTTTTGAGCAAATAACAAATTCAATCAAGCCGGGCAATTCGAAAATAACACCCCGATTCTCATTAAAACGTTTTGCAGCTATAGCCGCAGCTATCGTTATACCACTTCTTTGTCTCTCTCAGCTATATCTTGTCATACAAAATAACCGAATAAATAAAATTCTGCTGAACACACATGAAATATTTGTAGAAGAAGGTGAGCGTGCAACAATAAAACTACCTGATGGTACAACAGTCAAATTAAATTCAGCTTCTTCGTTGAGCTACAACTCTGAGTTCGGACTCCGTAACAGAGATGTTCGTCTGCAGGGTGAAGCTTATTTTACAGTCCGGAAAGACTCTCTATGTCCTTTCAATGTTCAGACATCTGACGTAAATATACGCGTATTAGGTACAATATTCAATGTATCTGCCTATACAGATCAGGATTATATCGAGACTTCTCTTATCGAGGGATCAGTGGCTTTAACGATGCACAATGATCCGTCTTCTCAGATCATTATGAAGCCAAATGAAAAGGTTATTTTTCATAAAGAGGGGAATATAACGGAAACGATCACATCTGATCTTGTTGCCGAAACAAGCTGGATTACGGGCAAACTATTATTCAACTCGGTAGAGATGAGAGAAGTTCTTCAGCAAATCGGGCGCTATTATGGCTATCAGTTTGAAATAATAGGTGAAGGTTTCGAAAGAGACAGATTCAGTGGAAGTTTTGAAGAAACAGATATAAAATCTGTATTAGAGATACTTCGACTCCACTACGATTTTAATTATACCATAACAGATAAACACATCATATTGACATTTAAATAAATCCATAACACAAATGAGAACGTAGAAAAATAACCACACAATGATTATCGTCTAAAAAACAGTAATCACAGATTTAGTATGTAAACTTAATAGAGACTAATGACATGAATTTAAAAACCAAGAGAAAACAATTGAAAACTCTACCAATTAAATTATTCGTATTCTTCTTCTTTGCTAATATCTGGGCTTTAACAGCTCAAACGCAAAAAGTAAGTCTGAATTTGAAAAACAGTGACTTGAAGAGCTTCTTCAGTCAGATCGAAAAACAAACCGATTACCGGTTTACGTATAGAGATGCTATTATTCCGACAGCTTCGGATATTACTCTAAAGGCTGAAAACACACCGTTAAAAGAGTTGCTTAACAACGTACTTTCACCAAAACAACTAAGCTATAGTTTGAATGGTAAAAATATTGCTATAAGCAAACAAAAAGAAGGACCGGCCAAAACGATTAAGGGGACAATTATCGACAATACAGGAGAGCCTGTTATTGGTGCAAACGTTATAGTTGACGGTTTAGGCAACGGAACGATTACAGACTATGATGGTAACTTTGAACTACAAGCTCCTGAAAACGCTATGCTGAAAATAACCTATATTGGCTACGAACCTATGATGGTAGCAGCGAATGACAAGGCTCCTATGCATATCACGTTGAAGGATGATACAAAAGCATTGGAAGAAGTCGTAGTTGTGGGTTACGGTACTCAAAAGAAAGTAAATTTGACCGGATCTGTTGCAGCTATCTCTTCGGATGATATTAAAGACCGTGTGCAAACAAATGTTCTGTCTGCAGTGCAAGGTACAGTTCCGGGTGTTACTGTTATATCCAGACCGGGACAAACTCCTTCAATCAACTTCCGTGGTCGTGGCAATCTGGGATCTTCAGAACCTTTATATGTTATTGACGGGGCTATAGCAGATGCTACCTTCTTTTCCAATCTGGACCCAAACAGCATCGAATCAATTTCATTCCTGAAAGATGCGGCATCAAGTGCAATATACGGATCTCGTGCGGCATACGGTGTTGTATTGGTTA
>JBOFKE010000109.1:0-2844 GCA_051657185.1 Bacteroidales bacterium
CATTTCAGATCAGGAAATGTTCTTATCTAATGAGATTATTGATCTTTATGCCTACAGTCCTGCCATACCTTTAAATACGAATTCTACAGTTTTGATTAATCAAAACACAAACTTCATAACTTCTGAAGTACTGAGTGTAGCTATTACACCTCAAAACAAAGACATCAGTTTCCCGGTTTTCTCCCGACAAATGGCAAGAGTAAAGTTCATTATACAACCGAACAGCACTGCATCTGATATTGACAGTTTGTCTCTGAATGACTATGGAATATTAATGTCGTTCTTAACCGAATCGCCTTACAAGCATGTTGTTGGAAGCGCCTTCTCTTCCGGCACAAATTCATCTGTATATATCTTCCCAAAAGATAGCTGTAGTCAAATAAATGACACAACGATCATATGCCAGTCTGTTATTTTACCTTTGCAAAAAACCAGACCGGCTATTGAGTTAAATCTGAATATAAATGGCATTCCTACTTTTTTCTATGCCGCATTACCCGAAATTGAGTATCAGGCAGGAAATGAATACATATACTCCGTACGCATAAAGAAATCACATCTTGACGTTCAACCGATCTCTAATTGCTATATGGTCGTTCCTGATATACCCATCTATTTCCCTGTATCGCAGATCAATGCAATGGGATCATTCAGCTCTTCGAATCAGACATGGAAGGCAGAGGTTTTATGGGAGACAACCGAGGGAATGATAAAGATACTGGATCAGGATCAGGTTGGCGATTATCTGGAGATAGAAACATCTACAACAGGAAATGCTCTTATAGCAGTAACCCCTGTAAACAGCGATAATATACTTTGGAGTTGGCATATCTGGAGTACTAATTATACTCCTGATCTTGGAAAGGGATCGCAAAAGCCATCAACCAGCGTTCCTGGTGGTTATGTTTACCGATTACCGTCATCGGCTTTCTCAGGTAATAACAAAGTAATCATGGACCGTAACCTCGGCGCAATGGGCACCTCTCACACTATTAACTCATGGGGAATGCTTTATCAATGGGGACGTAAGGATCCGTTTCCTCCAAGTGGGATCAATGTCGAAGGAGAAGACACCGATTATGATTTAGCATATCTGGCTGATTATATTACTTCCATACAAAATCCGACAACCTTTTATTACGGATATTTCAACTGGTTGCTGGGCGGAAGTGACTATTTATGGGAAAACTCGACCAAAACTATTTTTGATCCATGCCCTGCAGGATGGAAAGTCGCACCATCCTCTGCATACAATGTGCCTATGAGTACAACCATCAGATGGAGTTCCGGCCCGACAGTATATACAGACGGAGCTACTTACACACCACTAAACATTTGGTATCCTGCTCAGGGAGGCATATATAATTTAACCGGAAATCCTACAGGAAGAGGCAATACAGTATATCTTTGGAGTTGCACGGATGGATTCTTTGACTCAAGTTATGCATTATATATAACCAGGCAAATGAATACTTCAGCAAATGATCTTGATCGGGCTTATGGTTTGCCGGTCAGATGCATACAGGAATAGTAATTTATTGATAAAAGCGGCTGCATTTTTAAAGATGAAACATTACTTTTGCAAATATGAAAGTATTAGTTACAGGTGCAGCCGGTTTTATCGGATATTTTCTGGTAAAAGCGCTATTAAATAATAATGATTGTCAGGTCATCGGACTTGATAATATCAATGACTACTACGATCCTCAACTTAAGTATGATCGTTTAGCTTTGTGTGGAATCTCTCGCGATCAGATAAGTTCTGATCAACCGACATTAAGCAAAATGTTTCCGAATTATCGCTTTATTCAGGCTGATATCGAAAACAAAGAACAGCTATTTGATTTATTCAAAAACGAAAAGTTTGATTATGTATGCAATCTTGCAGCTCAGGCAGGTGTCAGATATTCTTTAGAAAATCCGGATGCTTATGTGAGCAGCAACGTTATTGGCTTTATCAATCTTTTGGAAGCATGTCGAAACTTTCCGGTTAAACATTTCGTATATGCAAGCTCAAGTAGTGTATATGGACTTAACCGAAAGATGCCTTATTCCACGCTTGATGCAGTAGATCATCCGGTTAGTCTTTACGCTGCTACAAAAAAATCAAATGAATTAATGGCCCATACCTATAGTCATTTATTTCATATTCCGACAACAGGCCTACGCTTCTTTACGGTTTATGGTCCTTGGGGGCGTCCCGATATGTCACCTATACTTTTTGCTGATGCCATCACTCATGGCACTGTTTTGAAAGTTTTCAATCAAGGTCAGATGATGCGAGACTTTACCTACATTGATGACATTATCAATGGTGTAATGGCTGTGCTTTTCTCGCCTGCTTCCCCTGATAAGCTTTTCAACCCTGAATTACCTGACTCAAGTAGTTCTACAGCTCCTTATAAGATCTATAATATCGGAAATTCAAATCCGACACCATTAATTGATTTTATCGGGGTGATTGAAAAAGCAATGGGTAAAGAAGCACCAAAAGAGTATCTTCCTATGCAACCGGGAGACGTTGTCGCAACTTATTCTGACGTTACTGAACTTCAAGAAAAATTTGGGTATTCCCCAAAAACTTCTTTAGAACAAGGAATAAAAGAATTTGCAAGTTGGTATAAATCGTATTATCAAACAAAATCAAAATAATATTTACTGAAATGATTGTTTCACCATCCCTATTATCTGCCGATTTCGGCAACCTTCAACGTGATGTAGAAATGTTGAATGCCAGTCAGGCTGATTGGTTACATATTGATGTTATGGACGGAGTTTTCGTTCCTAATATTTCATTCGGTTTTCCTGTATTAGAATACATTCAGAAATATGCAAAGAAACCGC
>JBOFKE010000110.1:0-5255 GCA_051657185.1 Bacteroidales bacterium
ATTAGATTTATAAATTACATAGCAAAAAAAAGTATATAGAATTTTGTAGATAATCCTAAATGATTATATTTGCGATGTGATGCATAATTATTTGCTTTAAATAAGGGTTTGCATATTGAGAAGAAAAGGAAAAACATGTGGAATACCATCGAAAAATGAGTGAAGTTGATAATAGTAGAGATTTAATATGTAAACAAAATTGGGAATACCAATGTTATTATAGAAGAATAAAATAAAATGAAACTTTAGTACCAGGATTGACACAAAGCTACAGATCATAATCTCACGGTTTTGTACACATCTATTTTAACGTCCTTTCATTTTATATCTGTCCGTTTGAATTAATTACAGAGTATATATTTTTTATGTTTAACAATTAGATTGTTTTATGAGAAGATTAACATTTCTATTGTTCAGCCTATTTTTAGGCGTCGGGCTCATGTATGCCCAAACAAAGGTCTCAGGAACTGTAATATCCGACGAGGATGGACAGCCTGTAGTGGGTGCAGCTGTGCAAGCTGTAGGACAAGCTACAATCGGGACAATAACGGACTATGACGGGAAATTCCATTTGGAGGTACCCGCAGGTGTAAAACTTTTAAAATTCTCGTATGTGGGTCTTGAACCCGTGGAACTTCCGGTTAAATCCGTGATGAACGTTCGAATGAAATCCTCAGCAGAGGCTTTAGATGAAGTTATGGTAGTAGCTTTCGGTACAGCGAAAAAATCAGCATTTACAGGTTCTGCTTCAACGATTAATACAGAAGCAATCACATCCCGTCAAACAGCAAATATAACAAATGCTTTGGCTGGTCAGGTATCAGGTGTTCAAGTGACAAGTTCTAATGGACAGCCTGGTTCTTCAGCAACTGTACGAATTAGGGGTGTAGGCTCTATGGCAGCTAGTAATGCTCCTTTATATGTAGTTGATGGGGTACCTTTCGATGGTGATCTGGCGACCTTGAATCCGAATGATATTCAATCAATGACAGTCCTAAAAGATGCAGCATCAAATGCTTTATATGGTGCTCGTGGTGCAAATGGTGTAATTTTGATAACAACAAAAAGAGGAGCCAGCGGTGAAGCTGTTATTAATTTTGATGCAAAATGGGGTAGCAACAAGCGTGCTGTTCCAAACTATGATGTGATGACAAGCCCATCATCATACTATGAAAAAGCTTATCAAGCGATTTTTAATAGTAAATATAAAGGTGATAACCTAGATGAAGCTTGGGGTTATGCAAATAATACAATTTTCACTAATGAGAATGGTGGTTTAGGTTATCAGGTTTATACTATCCCTGAAGGACAAAGTTTTATTGATAAAAATGGATTAATCAACCCACAGGCTACATTAGGGTATGTTAAAGGTGATTATTTTTATCTGCCTGATAATTGGTATAATGAATTATTTGATAATGGGAATATGCGTCAGGAATATAATATGAGTTTAAGTGGTTCATCGGATAAAATGAACTATTATATGTCTGTAGGCTATTTGGATGATTCAGGTATTATTGCAAATTCCGGATTCTCTAGATTATCAACAAGATTGAAAACAGATTATCAGGTGAAAAAATGGTTAAAAGTTGGAGCTAATTTGTCATACACTTATTATGATAGTAAAACGCCAGATAGTCAAACAAGTAATGGCTCTTCAGGAAATCTGTTTTATGTATCTAACTTAATGGCACCGATATATCCATTTTATGTTAGAAATGCAGATGGCTCTATAAAAGTAGATAGTCATGGATATACAGTTTATGATTTTGGTGATGGGAAATCATCTGGTTTTATTCGTCCATTTATGAATCAATCTAATCCAGCATCTCTAATAGAATTAGATAAAAGAAGTTATAAAGGAGATGTTTTAGGTGCAAAATGGTTTGCTCATATTGATTTATATGAAGGTCTGAAGTTTCAGGCAAATATTGGACTAGATGTTAATAATAATAGATATACATACCTAAGAAATAAATATTATGGACAATATGCCGGAGCAACTGGCGGTATAATTACAGTAGGACATAGACGACAATATGGATTAAATCAACAGTACTTGTTGACCTATATTAAAACATTAGGAGAGCATACTTTTGATGTTTTAGCTGGGGTGGAAAATTATAATTATAAGTATTCTTATTTAAATGGAAGTCAGAAAAAATTATACAATCCAAATATTCCTGAAATAGACAATGCTATATTAGACCCAAGTGTTTCCTCCTATACAAATAAATATTCGACGATGGGTTATTTAGCGAGAGCTCAATATGACTATGCTACAAAATATTTTGCATCTGTATCATATAGAAGGGATGGATCGTCTCGTTTCCATCCGGATTCACGATGGGGAAACTTCTGGAGTGTCGGCGGCGGTTGGTTGATGAATAAAGAAGAATTCTTATCAAGTCAGTCATGGATTGATATGTTGAAGTTTAAACTAAGTTATGGGGTTCAAGGTAATGATAATTTGTTGTACAATGATGGAACTGTAAACTATTATCCATACCAAGATCAATTCCAGCTGTCAGATAGTAATGGAAACTTTTCAACATCAATGTTCTATAAAGGTAATAAAGATATTACATGGGAAACATCTCATAGTTTTAATACCGGCTTTGATTTTGAGTTCTTCAAAGGTCGTTTGAATGGTACACTAGAGTATTTTAATCGTAAGACCTCTGATTTATTGTACTATATGCCTGTAAACCCATCAGTGGGCTACTCTCTTTACCCTGTAAACGTGGGAGATATTAGAAATTCAGGTTTTGAAATAGATTTGAATGGTGATTTGTATAGAAATAAAAATGTTGTATGGAGTATGAACGTTAATATGACATTCTTGAAAAATAAAATACTTAAACTTGAAGAATCTCTTGGCGGAGAAATGGTTGATGGTTCTCGCATTTACAAAGAAGGAGAATCTATGTATCAAATGTATTTGAGAAAATATGCAGGGGTGAATCCTGAAAATGGAGAATCTATGTGGTATATGGATATTAAAGAGGGTGATAAAGTGATAGGTCAGGAGAAAACCAATGATTGGTCAAAGGCGACACGTTATGCAACTGGTGATCTATTACCAACTGTTTATGGAGGATTTGGAACGTCTGTTAGGTTGTATGGTTTTGATGCAAGTATTGCTTTTGCATATCAGTTAGGAGGCAAGATCTATGATGGAAACTATGCAAGCTTAATGCATGGCGGTACAGCTAGTGATGCAGGGAAGAATTGGCATAAGGACATAAATAATTCATGGACGGAAAATAATAAATCAACAGATATTCCTAGGGTGAAGTCAACAGATAAATATACTAATTCATCATCAGATAGGTTTTTGGTTAGTTCTGATTATTTGAGCTTACAAAACATAACTGTTGGATACACTTTACCTCGAGCTTGGACTCAAAAAGTGTTTATCGACAATGTTCGTTTATATATGGTGGCTGATAATATTGCTTTTATCTCTGCAAGAAAAGGCTTAGATTCAAGACAATCTTATATCCAGACATCAAATACATATTCACCGATCAAATCAATTTCTGGTGGGATTAATGTTACATTTTAATTAAATGGAATTAATTATGAAAAAATATATATTAGGAGCATGTGTTAGTTCACTAATTTTATCCTCATGTGAGCTTAATACTTTCCCGGAAGGAGGGACAATAACAGAGGATCAAAAACAAGAAGTAATTGATGGTGATCCAAGTTTACTCTCTGCAGAAGTCAATGCGTTATATTCAGATATGATTATTTATAATATTATGCAAGGCTCTGGTATAAGCCATTTTGATTTTGGTTATGCCAGTGCATGTATAATGTGGGAAAGTACAGGACAGGATATGGTTAGTCCAAACACTGGCTACAATTGGTATAGCCCTAATTTACTGTTTACTGATAGGGTGTACAATAGCACTCGTACGGAATTTTTATGGAAAACTTTCTATAAACAAATACGCTCAGCTAATAGTATTTTATTAGCATTGCCTAAGGATAAATTAACGAATCAAACCTCTAAAAATTTTAGAGGGCAGGCTTTGGCGGCAAGAGCATTCGACTATTTGCAGTTAATCCAAATGTTACAGTTTACTTATATAGGTCATGAAGATGCCCCAGGTGTTCCGTTAGTGACAGAGGATAAGACGTTTGAACAGCTTAAGAATAATCCCAGAGCTAAGGTTAAGGATGTTTATGATCTTATTATATCTGATCTGAATGAAGCTATTGAGTTATTAACTACTGAGAGACCATCGAAAGATGTAATAAATATCAATGTGGCATATGGTTTAAGAGCAAGAGCTAATCTTCTGATGGGGAATTGGGATGCAGCAGCATCTGATGCCGATGTTGCTATGCAAGGTTATACACCATACTCATTGGATGATGTAAATAAACCAACTTTCAACTCAGCTACTTCATCTTCTTGGATTTGGGGTAATTTAATTACACCCAATAATGATGTTGTGAAATCTGGTATTTTAAATTGGCCATCGATGCTTTGTTCTTTTACAGGAAATGGATATACTACGGCTACAGGTTGTTTTAAGTCTATAAATCAGATTCTTTGGGAGGAAATTCCAGAGACAGATGTTCGTAAAGGATGGTGGGTTGATGAAAGTTTGAAATCACCACTGATAAATGATATGCCTCCGATTGAATATAAAGGTGAAAAATATCCCGTAGCTGAGTACTTTGAGTATACACCATATGTAAATGTTAAGTTTGGTGCCTATCAAGATATTGTTGATAATGCAACAAATGCTTCTGATTGGTGCTTAATGCGAGCAGAGGAAATGATCTTGATAAAAGCTGAAGCATTGGCTATGGCTGGTAAGTTAGGTGATGGAAAGCAAGTATTGGAATCTTTTGTGCAAACTTATAGGGATCCTTCATTTGTAAGTAAAGCTGGATCCGCAGAAGCTTTTCGTGATGAGGTATGGTTTCAAAGACGAATTGAGCTTTGGGGTGAAGGATTCTCATTTTTTGACTTGTTGCGTTTGAAAAAACCACTAGAGCGAGTTAGAAATGGGAAAAGTAATTATCCTGCAGAAGCTCAATATAATCTCCCTGCAGAATCTCAAATATTTTTATATTTGATACCTGAAGCAGAGATACAAACAAATGAGGGAATTACAATGGGAGATAATAATCCAATTGTTCCGGCACCATAAGATTAAAACTTAAAATAAAGAGGTGTTTCTAATGTTCAGACTTTAGAAATACCTCTTTTATATTGATTTAGTTATATTTTT
>JBOFKE010000111.1:0-6507 GCA_051657185.1 Bacteroidales bacterium
AGAGGCAAGAGAAAAATGGCATACTTATTTTGATAATACTCCTATTATATATAGTTGGAAAGAAGGTCGCTACGTTCGGTAGCGACCTTTTTCATTACAGACACTCTTCTATTTGTTAAAAAACAAGTCTCAAATCACAAAAAAAACAACATACTTAAACCTTCAATCCAATATTAAGTCGTACTTTTCGAGCAATATTAAAAGCACAGAACGATAAAACATAAAAATGATGAACAAAAAAGTTAGGTGGTCAGTCATAACAGGAATAGGTTTACTTGTTGTGGGAATGGCGATATACCCTAAATTAAAAAAATCAGACCTTGATTCAGAACCTGTAAAAACAGGTAATAACCCACAAACGCGCTCTCTGAAAAGCACTATACCTATTGCAGCAGAGATAATGAAACCACAGTCAATCAGTGAAAAGATTGTAAGTACGGGAAGCATCATCCCCGACGAAGAAGTTCATTTAACTTTTGAAACATCGGGTAAAGTAGTTCATATCTATTTTGAGGAAGGAGGATATGTACACCGAGGGGATTTGCTGGCCAAAATGAATGATAAACCTTTACAAGCTCAACTCAAAAAACTGGAAGCACAGCTTCCTCTACTCCAGAGTCGTGTTTATCGTCAAAAAACACTTCTTGCAAAAGATGCAGTTAGTCAGGAAGCCTATGAATCCGTTACGACAGAGTTGGAAAAATTGCAGGCCGACATCGAATTAATCAAAGCCAACATTGCACAAACCGAAATTCGCGCACCTTTTGATGGTATTATCGGATTACGTAATATCAGTGAAGGTGCTTATGCCTCGACAGGTACCTCTCTTGCCCGATTGACAAAAGTCAAACCTTTAAAAATTGAATTCTCTTTTCCTGAACGTTACTCTAAATCTCTTCGGAAAGGAGCAGATATATATTTCAAAGTAGATGGTATTATAGAACCTCTCAAAGCAAAAGTATATGCCATAGAATCTTTGGTTGATCCTAAGACACGTACCCTCACTGCAAGAGCGCTATTTGGTAATGAGAAAGAGAGTCTTGTGCCCGGACGTTTCACCAGTGTCACGATCGACTTGGGAGAAATAAAAAATGCAATGACTGTGCCAAGTGAGGCAATTATCCCTGAAATGGGAAAAGAGCTCGTATATATTTATAAAAGCGGGAAAGCCGAACCTGCAGTAATAAAAACAGGCTTGAGAACCGAGTCGCGTGTACAAATCCTTGAAGGACTTACACAAGGTGATACGATTATTACAACCGGAGTAATGCAACTGCGCAAAGGATTACCGGTTACTATCGAAAGAATCCAATAAAAAAAGAGGAAATCAGAGAATGAATATATCAGAATTAAGCATCCGTCGCCCCGTATTTGCTACTGTTTTGATGCTAATCATTATCCTTTTCGGGGTAATCGGTTATACATCATTAGGAGTGCGTGAATATCCGAGTGTGGATAAACCTATTATATCTGTTCAGGTCAGTTATCCGGGAGCAAATGCCGATGTGATCATGAACCAGATAACCGAACCTTTAGAGCAAAATATCAATGGTATCCCGGGAATCCGTTCTTTATCAAGTAGCAGTAGTCAGGGAAGTTGTAACATAACTATTGAATTTGAACTCGAAGTTGATATGGAGCGTGCAGCAAATGATGTACGCGATAAAGTTTCGCGCGCTCAACGCTTTCTGCCGCGGGATTGCGATCCTCCGACCGTATCTAAAGCAGATGCAGACTCAGATCCGATTATACGTATAGCGCTTGCCAGTGATTCGCGATCTTTATTGCAATTGACTGAAATAGCCGAATTAACCGTTAAAGAGAGATTACAAACTATTTCTGACGTTAGTGCTGTAGATATTTGGGGAGCTAAGCGCTATTCTATGCGTTTATGGCTCGATCCGGTAAAAATGGCTGGATATGGAGTTACTCCTTTAGATGTCAAACAAGCAGTGGACAAAGAAAATGTGGAGCTTCCTTCGGGTAGCATAGAGGGTGACAAGATCGAGCTTTCTATCCGTACCCTCGGGCTTATGTCAACTCCCAAAGAATTTAATGATCTGATCATTAAAGAAGATAATGGCAATATAGTACGCTTCAGTGATATCGGACGGGCCGAATTAGGTCCGGAAGATCAGCGAAGTATGCTAAAAATCAACGGAGTTCCATCTGTTATGCTTGTTATAGTTCCGCAACCCGGAGCTAATCATATTGATATTGCAGATGAGACATATACTCGTGTAGAGCAATTGAAAAAAGATCTTCCTGAAGATGTAAGTATTGATCTCGTTTTCGATAACACCAAGTTTATCCGTGCATCTATCCGTGAGGTAGAGGAAACTATTTATGTAGCATTTCTGCTTGTTGTTATTATCATCTTCCTGTTTTTACGTGACTGGCGTGTAACACTTGTACCTGTCGTTGTTATCCCCGTTTCCCTGATCGGAGCTTTCTTCGTCATGTATGTGGCCGGATTCTCCATTAATGTACTGACTATGCTGGCAATCGTCCTGTCTGTAGGTCTGGTTGTTGATGATGCAATCGTTGTTGCCGAAAATATTTATGTTCGCATTGAACAAGGCATGAATCCTAAAGAGGCAGGTATCGAAGGATCAAAAGAAATATTCTTTGCTGTAATTTCAACTACAATTACCTTAGTGGCTGTATTCCTTCCGATTGTATTCCTTGATGGTATGACGGGGAAGCTATTTAAGGAATTCAGTATCGTTATCGCAGGATCAGTTATTATCTCATCTTTTGTAGCTTTGACTTTCACACCTATGTTTGCTACAAAGATTCTGAAACGCAGAGAGAAGAAAAACAAGTTCTATACAATGACAGAACCCTTCTTCGAATGGCTTAACAGAGCTTACAGTAACTCATTGGCTAAATTTCTTAAATACAGAATTGCAGCAATCCCATTAGTTGTCATTCTTATCGGAGTCATAGCCTGGCTATGGGGACATATTCCTTCTGAACTTTCACCAATGGAGGATAGATCTCAAATCGTTGTTTCATTAAGAAGCCCTGAAGGAACAACATTTGAGTTTATGCGTGATTATTCGGAAGATATAATCAATATCACAGATTCCGTAATTACCGAAAATAAAATTATGGTAAGCCGTTCTATGAGTGGACGAGGGTTTACATTTATTACACTGGATGATATCTCTAAACGCGATCGCTCTCAAATGGAAATCGCTGAAGAGTTATCACAAGCAGTACGCTCAAAAACAGAAGGACGCTCATTTGTTCGTCAAACATCAACTTTTGGAGGCGGACGCGGTGGCATGCCCGTACAATATGTTTTGCAAGCAAACAGCTTGGAAAAGCTTCAGGAGTTTGTTCCGAAATTCATGCAAAAAGTAAATGAGAGTCCAATATTCCAGATGGCAGATGTGGATCTTAAATTTACCAAACCGGAAACCCGTATTACCATTAATCGCGATAAAGCCAATCAGCTGGGTGTAAACACGATCAATATCGCTCAGACACTTCAGTATGCATTAAGCGGTCAGCGTATGGGATATTTCTATATGAACGGGAAGCAATATCAGATCTTAGGCGAAATAAATCGTCAGCAACGTAATACTCCGTTAGATCTGAAATCAATCTTCGTCCGCAGTCAGGGGGCGGAAATGATTCAGTTAGATAATCTCATTTCCCTTCACGAAGATGTTGCTCCTCCTCAACTCTATCGCTACAATCGTTTCGTTTCGGCAACCGTATCAACAGGTCTTGCCAAAGGAAAAACAATCGGCGACGGATTGGACGAAATGGATCGCATTGCTAAAGAAGTTCTGGACGACACATTCCGCACAGCTTTGACAGGTGAGTCTAAAGAATTCCGCGAAAGTTCATCGAGTCTTCTTTTTGCATTCGTACTGGCACTAATGCTGATTTATCTGGTACTGGCAGCTCAGTTCGAGAGCTTCAAAGACCCGATGGTTATTATGGTAACTGTGCCATTAGCTATCGCCGGAGCTTTGATGTTCATGTCCTATTCCGATACCACTATGAATATTTTCAGTCAGATCGGGATAATAATGCTAATCGGATTAGTTGCTAAAAATGGTATTCTGATTGTAGAATTTGCCAATCAGCGCCAAGAAGAAGGTTTAAATAAAGCGGAAGCCATTCACACAGCTGCAATTCAACGTTTACGCCCTATCCTGATGACCAGTGCATCGACACTTCTAGGACTTCTACCTTTAGTTTATGCTTCAGGAGAAGGAGCAAATGGTCGTATATCGATGGGTGTAGCAGTAGTCGGTGGTATGCTTGTTTCGACATTCCTTACACTTTACATCGTTCCTGCTATTTATAGCTATGTTTCAACCAATCGACACTCCAAAGAACAATGAATAAAAAAGATATAATGATAGCCTTGTTCGTATCTATCGGTAGCATTCTGCATGCTACCGAAGATTCGACAATCGTAAAATGGTCATTACAGCAATGCATAACACAAGGTATCGAACAGAATTATCAGTTACAAATCCAACGTGAATATCAAACTGTATCGGACCGTAATGCAACCATCGGCAACGCCGGTTATTTACCCTCTCTGGATTTGAATGCCGGTTATTCGGGGCAATACAATTCGTCTGATTCGGAGAAAGAAGACGGAACAACCGAAACGCGCAACGGAGAACTTAACCAACAATACAACGCCGGATTAAATCTGTCCTGGACCATCTTTGACGGATTAAAAATGCAGGCTTCTTATGCTAAATTAAAGGAGCTAAAGTCAATGGGCGAAGTTAAAACGCGCATACAAATTGATAATACAGCTGCTGGTATTGCTGCTGGCTATTATCAGTTAATCCGTCAGAAAATCAAATTACGTAATCTGAAAGCCGCCCTTGATTTATCTAAAGAACGTTTACGGATTGTCGAAGAGCGTTATCATATCGGATCATCTTCACGTCTGGAATTACAGCAAGCTAAAGTAGATTATAATGCAGATAATGCTTTACACTTAAAACAGACCGAAGTGGTTTACACAGCACGAATCCTACTCAACGAATTAATGGGTCTTGATAATGTAAATCAGAATACGGATGTTGCGAACGAAGAGATTCATCTTGCACCAATGGTGAATAAAGAAGAGCTTTGGCAACGAACATTAAATGCTAATCTATCCTTACTAAATGCAGAGAAAAGCCGTCAGTTATCGATTGAAGATCTACGGATAGCACGATCCAGAAATTATCCGTATTTAAAACTGAATGCGGGATACGGATATAATGGAAATCGCTATGAGGTCGGACCTACTATTCAGCGCGACCAACTTGGATTCAATTATGGAGCAACGATAGGATTAAATATCTTTGACGGACTGAATCGTCAACGCGAACAACGCAACGCGAAAACACAAATACGTATTGCGGAGCTGGAAAAACAGTCTTTGGAGTTAGCTTTAAAAGCAGATATGAGCAATTTGTGGATGGCTTATACAAACAATCTTATGCTTCTTCGTCAGGAATGTCAGAACGTAGAAACAGCTAAAGAGTATCTTGAGATTGCAATGGAAAGGTATAAATTAGGAGATCTTTCAGGTATTGAACTGCGTGAAGCCCAAAATAGTTTACTGGCAGCTGAAGAACGTCTCTCTACAGCCGAATATGAAACAAAAGTTTGTGAGATTTCCCTGATGCAGCTAAGTGGAGATATCCTACCCTTCTTATATCAGGACTAAGGAATAATTTTGAAACTATATTCTCATAAATTCAAATCAGACTAAAAAAAAGATCCGTGAAGCGATATGCTCCACGGATCTTTTTTATTTCGGTATTATTTACTCATTTCTTCATGCAAAGCATTGAATACATCACTAAAGATCTCAGCATTCTTATCTTTTAAAGGATAATCTTTTGCCGGAAGAGCTGCAATGATTTTTAACCCCTGAACAGTCTTACATTCAAAAACTTTTCCGCAAACAGTCTGGAAAACTTTTCCATTTACCGGTTGATAGTATGGAGGCTCTGAGTTCAGACCAACCTGACGTGGCTGCGCACCATAAACAAACTCTTCCGAACCTTCATAGAATCCAAGTTTTTGCAACCAGTAATTTGTTTGCAAAGACATTGCCACTACATATTCGATTGAAGGATTCTCCTGCAAAATCCATTCAACATGCGATAAACCGCGAACAGCTTTCTCAGAAGGAATCAATACGCGTTTTCCTTTAGGCGACTGCTCTACATAATCGTTACAAAAATTCGTAAAGTAGTATTCTTCCGGTTTGTATTTACCTCCCGTCAGATAAGTTATATAATCGAATAAGTTACGAGCTTCCACATTGCGGCTACGTTCTCCGTGATCTTCCGGAAAACTACGAAAAAAATAATCAGCGAACATTACCACTTTAGGTACAGTTTCTGACCATTGTAAATTAGAATCTTCTCCGATTACCAAAACTTTGGCAGCCGAAGCAGCCTTCAAATCTTTTGATCTCATTATTTTGAGTTTTATTTGTATTGAAACGACAAAGATACGCAAACC
>JBOFKE010000112.1:0-1959 GCA_051657185.1 Bacteroidales bacterium
CACTTATTTCTGACTTGAGTAAGTATGCGCCTGCGCGATGGCCTATCTCAGGAAAAAAAGCCATTTTCGTCTAAAATCCATTCAAAAATAAAAAAAAAATCTATTTTTGCATTGGCTTAAAAACACTTATAAGATAAAACACATCGTTTAAATCGACCTCTATGAAAAAATTAGTCAACGTCGTTATTCCTTTATATAAAAACACGCTAAAAGATAGCGAGTTACTATCGTTACGACGCTGTTTTCAGATACTTGGCCGATATGATATAACAGCCATAGCTCCCCATGGGCTGGATCTGACGGATATATCTGCTTTATTTCCAGAACTACAAATTGAACGGTTTAATCCTGAACTATTTCAAGGAAGAAAGGGGTATAATAAACTCATGATGACATCAGAGATTTACGAGAGATTCGATAAATGGGAGTATATTCTTATCCATCAAACAGATGTGTATGTATTTGACGACTCGCTTGAAAGATGGTGCATGAAAGGGTTTGACTATATTGGAGCTCCATGGCTGGAGAAATCTTATCATAATTCTTACATCCATCGTTTTTTCAGTACGTTAGATACTTTCTTTAATCGCGAAAAAGAGGGATATGATCAACGATTTATACATCGGGGAAAAGTTGGTAACGGAGGGTTGTCCCTACGTAAGGTCAGTTCATTTATTTCTTTCTTAAGAAACAACAAGAATAAAGCAGATCACTATATCGAGAGATGTGATTTTCACCGTTTTTTCGAGGATGTATTCTGGGCAGTAGAACCTCAGCAATCATTTAAATACCCAACAACACAAGAAGCCTTACGCTTCTCGTTTGATACATATCCCTGGCTATGCTATAAAGAGAATAATAATACTCTTCCATTTGGATGTCATGCTTTCACTAAATGGAAAACAATTTTATTCTGGAAACAACATATTGCCGGATTATAACAATCAGCATAAAAAACACCGAAGCAACAGTGAAACTGCTCCGGTGTTTTCTTTTATATTCAATATTTTTTATGGTATGACTTAAATGGCCAGTCATATATCTACTTATCCTGGAATCCGGAAGCTAATTCAAAGATTCCATTATCGGTTGTGGAGGACATGTCGGACACCGACTTCAGCGTCATTGCTGTTTCTGTATCATTTGCTCTGTTATTCGATAATTTCACATATTTATGTCCTGTCCTGGTAATCTTAAACCAGATGGCTGTTGCCGGCTGCATTAAGACAGATGGAGATTGCGATTCTATACCGTAAGAGTCATTCGATATAAAAACTGTGTTCGTGCATTCCAATAATACAAATAACGGATTCGTAGCTGATACAGGAGCTCCGTTAATGCGGGTGGCTTCAGGAATTGAAAAATGCAGATAAAAACTGAGACCTGCACCAAGACTGGAAAAAGACAACGGAACAAAAGAACTATTTGTAAGAACCGGCCGGTTTGCATATCCTGTTATATCACTTCCAAATACATACTTGCCGGGTATGTTCAGACTAACAGAGGTATTTTTCATATCAGTCCCTGTTATATTAATTAGCTCGGCATATCCTATCGGCAGGCTACTATTAAGTGTAAATTGTGCTTGATAAGTGTCACTACCCGGGATTAGCTCCATTGTGTACTCATTCGGGTTGCCGGTAGATACAATTCCACTGCCTGATGCAGGGGTAAGATATTTGGTTATGAAACGAACACTTATCCCGTTTTCTGCATAGAGTTTACCTACTTCATCGAAAGAAAAATTAATATCAACGGGACTTCCTGTCACACTATTTGCAATTGAAACAGAAACATCTTTAAACTCACCTGAAAGTATAGAACGCCGTACCGTCGTTGATGCAAAACGATCTCCGTCAATACGTACATACTCATCACTATCTCCTCTGTTTGTTTTGAAATTAATCTTTTGAGCTCCTGCCGTATTTGTCGTATATACATAAACTCCCAGAACGTCAT
>JBOFKE010000113.1:0-43694 GCA_051657185.1 Bacteroidales bacterium
GAAAAATCATCAGGAGGAGCACCTGCTTGCGAATACAGATTAAATAAGTAAGGTTCTTTCCATGCTTCAACACTATTTCTGCTGATCCCGATTGGGATATCACCCTTAAGAATTACCCCTTTAGAATGTGCATAATTTCTTACACGCAACAATTGTCTATGCAGTTCGAACTGCACAAAATAGTAAAGCTGTATTTCTTTATACACAGGTGAATCCGGAGCAACAAGCTGATCTATTTCTTTTTGCTTATAAACGCTCATTTTCTTCCAGGTCATAAAGACAGGTGTATGAAAGATATCTCTAAGATAAGAAAAAGCAGCATAACTTTCGAGCCATTCTTTATTTGATTCAAACCAAACCTTATACTCTTTCGAATCGGTAATCTGATTGCCCGACTCCTTGAAAATCTGTTTTAAAAATGCCCATTTAAGTTCCGTAACACGATCATAGTCAACTTCAGCCAAAGCATTTAATTCGGGTTGAGTTCGTTTATATTCCATCGCCATTACCGGATCCTGAATTGGAGGTAATTGGGATAAGTCAATGTATGCAGGATGAAGTGCATAAATCGAATTTGCATTATACGGATACGAATCTACCCAGGTATGTGTCATTGTCGTATCATTAATCGGCAAAATCTGAATAATGCTTTGATCTGTCAGCTTTACCCAATCAACAAACTTATACAGATCCCCAAAATCGCCTATTCCGAAACTAGAGTTACTTCTCAAAGAAAAAACAGGTATAGCTGTTCCCGCGTAACGCACATCTGGCGAATAATCCCGAAAGTCAGGAATATTAATTACATAGCAATAATTTTTAAAACTGATATTACTCAGATTAATCACTCTATTTTCACCTTCTTCCCATTTATAAATAGCCCCTGATTCTTTGTTAATCATCACAAGTTTATACTCCGTTCCTGAAATAACTTTATCAAGATCAAGATCTAACGTCCAATAAGGAAAATGAGAATCGTCAAACTTCAAACTATCGGATACTTGCCAATTTGCAAACAACGCACCATCTCCGACAATTGCAAGATCACATACAGGAGGTACAGTCGGAGCTGAAACAATAAATCGCAATACTCTATCTGCCTCTATACTGCCTACACTTCTGGTTTTACTTTTCCGTGCAAAAAAGCTATCTGTAAATGCAGACGAGAAAAATGGTTTGTTCACAGGGATATCAAGCCATCTGTCTGAAATCACATAATTATCTTTATGAGCAACTTTTTCAAAATGATATTTCAACGATGTTTTTCGTACAATATCATCTCCTCTTTTCACAATATACTCATAAGAGAAGATCGAATTCTTTTTAGGAACTGCAACCTGAATCGTCCATGTACCATCTTTGACATAATTCATTTTCAAAGCTCGATCACAATTATCATTTCCTAAGGCATCCACATCACCAAGCAAAAAAAGCTCCTCACCGAAGGATGTATGATAATTTAATTCAAATTTGATTTTCATAATTAATAAATTATTTCTGAGTATAAATTTTATATTCATACGGAGCCAGATTCAATCTTAGCTCTTTATTCAACGTTACGTTCTCAGACGTTCCAAACTCACTAAAAGAACCCTTCAACTGTTCGTCTGAGACAAGAACCGTTTGTGGCTTATCCGATAGATTAAAAACAGCTATTACACTATTTCGACCTCTGATACGTTTAAAAGACAGTATGTTTTTAGGATTAGAATTCACAATTTCCTCAAAGGTTCCTCCATCTAATCCACTCCAAAGAGCAGGATTATCCTTTCTCAAAACATTCAAATGCTTATACATCGTTCCAAACTGGTTGGATGTATTCCAGTCAATACTATCTTTTTCAAAGAAAGCCAGCCTTCTGTTAAATCCTGTCTCTTGCCCATTATAAATTAGCGGCATCCCAGGAAGCAGATAAGTCAAAGCAGCAAATGTAGGCGCTGCAGCACCCATCCGCTCAAATTCAGTACCTGCCCACGAGTTTTCGTCATGATTAGACGTAAAAATCATTTGAATATCCTGTTTTGAAAACTCTTTATTCTTTTTATTATAAAAGCTCCAGATAGAATCAGCCGAAGCTTCTCCCTTTGCCAGTGAATTCAACAAATGATGCAACTCCCATGCATAATTCATATTGAAAGCCTTTTTCATCAGATCCGAATTTTCAGATTCTGCTAACATAAAAATATTCGGATAATATTTTCGTAAACTATCCGAAGCCTCGTTCCAGAAATCAGTTGGTACCTCATGGGCCATATCAGCCCTGAAACCATCAATATGAACGCTATCCATCCAATATTTCATGGATTGGATCATTTCATTTCTCATTTTCTCATTATCATAATTCAACTCGACAACATCAGACCAGTCATAAGGAGAGTACTTGTTACCCAAACTATCCAGTGAATACCATCCCTCATTGTTTATCCATTTCGCATCCCAGGAGGTATGATTTGCAACCCAATCCAATATAACTTTCATTCCTTGTTTATGCGCATCATCTACAAGTTGCTTAAAGTCATCCATACTCCCAAACTCAGGATTTATGGCTGTGTAGTCCTGAATGGAGTAATAACTTCCCAGCGATCCTTTTCGATTTTTACTCCCGATAGGTTGTACAGGCATAAACCAAAGAATATCAACACCCATCTCTTTCAAGCGGGGAAGCTGTTTCCGGACTTCCTCAAATGAACCGGAAGATGAAAATTGCCTTGTATTAATCTCATAAATAGTAGCATCATTCCACCAATCGATAGGTTTGACACTTACAGTATCAGTTGTTTTTTGATGACATGAAGCCAAAAGAAAAAAGCTACATAATAGTGTACTTATAATTTTATTCATATCAAATGTATTCTATCATTAATATATCTCTGATGTAACGATCTCAGAGCTATGTGGTTTCATAGTTATAACAATCCTTTTACCCGACTGTTTTATCGAATTACCTAAATGTGATTTTAAATTACCGATTTTGATATTTTCAGGAAGATCTATCTGAAATACTTTATTGATCGGATAAGGATTAGTAACCAAAATAGATGTATTGTTCATATAAGTTTTCACGATGCCGAATAAATCATTATCGGAAAATTGAGCAACACTTTGAGAAAAAGTCCATTCAGCTCTCTTTGCCTGCAATGAATCTGCGATTTGTTTATTGATATTTTTAAGGAAATGCGCCTCTCGCTTATAAATATCCGAACGCTGAAGATAATTTTGAAGTATATTTTTGCTATCGTAAGATGCTTCAGATGAAGATGTCAAAACCTTTCCTTTTCGAACAGGGATAAATAATTCATTTGAGAAACCATCTTGACCTAATGCAATAACCCGAATAATAGATTCCTCCATAGACTTTGAATTAACGGGAACAGGAAGGATAACATCTGAATCTTTGACAGACAATTTATCCACGGGAATTTGAACATTCTGCCAAAAGGCATACCATGAGAGATTTTTGTGATTAGATTGTATCGTTAATCTGCCAAAATCATCTATCGAAGGTACGATTAAGCAATTTTCATCACGCTTAACAGAAGACGGTAAAAGGAAAATATCAGCAAAAGCACCCTTTTTCCAAACATTCAGTACAACCGGTTTTCTGGCATCGAAATCAGTTAAAGCTACGCGGCTCCAATCGATCGTATCATTACTCACGCGAGCCATCCTTGAAGTAACTGAATCAACATTCTCTATATTGGGAAAGTATTGAGACAAATTAATCAGCCCTGACTCATTCAAACGGTTATCGGATATAGGATCGCTATATGCCTGCGATAAAATTTTTTGATAATCTAACTGCTTGGAACACCCGATAAACAAAAGGGTTGATAATAAAATTGTTATATTCTTCATGTATATATTGTATTTGGTCTTTTATCATGGTTATCTGATACAATTCAGCTACATAAAGCCTTCACTTTAAAAGGCTAGTATCAATCTGCGAAAGATACTAACCTTTTTTATAAATCAAATTTATTTCATAAAATAAATTATCTAAGCTCTAAAATCAACACTTCCCTTGGAGACAAGTCCATCGTTTTTCCTAATTCACATACTTTCTGAGTCAAAATATCTTTACCGCTTTTAAAAGGAGACAGGACTTCTTGATAGCGTGTCATATCCAGATTCATTTCGGCATCCGTTCCATTCATAAGAACAAATACATTTTTCCCGTTATAAGAGCGTATATAGGCATATACCCCATTAGTCGGCATAAAATGCTTTAAGCTCCCTTTCGAAATAACTTCATTTCCTGCGCCTTTACGCCAATCCAATAAGATCTTCAGAAAATCGAAAGCTTCATTCTGTAAAGGTGTACGTCCTGCTGCCGTAAATGCAGAAATAGGATCGCCGGCCCAACCTCCGGGAAAATCCAACCGAATATCACCATCACTTTTTGCCTTTGTCCCATTCATCAGAATCTCTGTACCATAATAAATCTGAGGGATACCTCGCGTAGTCAGTAAAAAGGCAAGAGCTTGTTTATAGGAACCTAAATTTGTAGGCATGGTACGTAAAAAACGATCCGTATCATGATTATCCAGGAATGTCAACACAGAGTTTGGTGATGGATACAGAAAATCCATTGCCAGTTTATCATAAACCAAATTCAAGCCATTCCAGGCATCGGTATTTTCATGAAAAGCTTTTTCAACAACACCCTGCAATGGAAAATCCATAACAGTCTTTAGATTACTGTTAGCATTTTCATCAAGTCTGCTGTTTTTTTGCCACCAGGCAGCACCGCCCTCATTACCTAACCAACATTCACCAACAATATTGAAATTGGGATATTCTTCATTCATTTCCTTGCACCAATCAGACATCGGACCAAAAAATGCATACGGATGTGTATCCATTCGAATCCCATCAATTCCTGCGTACTCAATCCACCACTTACTGTTTTGAATTAAATATCTCATTAAATGAGGATTCTTTTGATTCAGGTCAGGCATAGATTCAACAAACCAACCTTCGTCCATCAATTTCTTATCATAAGTTGTGACATACGGATCAAAATGCGGAGTCAGACGATAAGACGTTTGCACATAATTATCCTGAAAATTGAACCAATCTTTTGTAGGCGGATTCAAATGCCATGGATGTTCACTACCACAATGGTTAAAGATCATATCCATTACCAACTTCATTCCCTTATCATGCGATTTTTGGATCAGTCTGACATAGTCCTCGTTAGTTCCGAGACGCGGGTCGACACGATAATAATCCGTAGTTGCATATCCATGATAGTCGCCTCCTTCCTGATCATTCTCCAGAACAGGATTAAGCCATATTGCTGTCACGCCCAGATTCTGAATATAATCCAAATGATTTTCGATACCTTTTAAATCTCCCCCATGTCTTCCATTCGGGAGATTACGATCGACCTGAACGGTATGACGATTCATTTTATGATTATCATTCTTTGTATCTCCGTTTGAGAAACGGTCAGGCATAATAAGATAAAGAACATCTGATGCATCAAAACCAACGCGGTCTTCTGCACTAACTTTACGCTGATGCAGTACGTAATCGATTTTCTTCTTTTGCTTTCCTTGTTTCAAATCAATCTGAAAGTTACCTGGTTGTGCATCTTTCAAATCCACATATAAAAAAACATAGTCCTTATTATCTACCTTCACACAACTATCCACTTTTACATTGTTTCCCGAAACAGTAAAATCAGCTAAACCGACATCTTTTCCAGAAATTGCAATCTGTAATTGTGAGTTCTTCATACCAGTCCACCAATGAGGCGGATCAACTTTCTCTACTTCGAAGGCCATTGCCGGGAGCATAAGCGAGAATAATAAAACGGAAGTCAGATTTCTTTTCATGAGATTTTATTAGTTTTTATTTGATCATCTTTATCTTCAACGAATAATACACTAAATGCTGCTACAAATAAGCAAATTCCGGCAACGACCAATGAATAAACGGCTTCTGAATTATAAAAACGCTTAACGATCGGACCACCAATGATGCCATTGATAATTTGCGGAATGGTTATAAAAAAATTAAATATACCCATATAGATACCCATTTTTCTAGCAGGCAAAGATCCTGCTAAAATAGCATAAGGCATTGCCAGTATGCTACCCCAGGCTATCCCGATTCCAATCATTGAAACAATTAACAAATCGGGATCTTTAATAAAATAAATCGAGATCAATCCAAAAGCGCCCGCACACAATGAAACGGCATGAGTAGCACGGCGTCCGATTTTCTTAGCTATCGCAGGCAGCATCAATGCATAGATTGCAGATATACCATTATAAACTCCAAAAAGGATTCCGACCCAATTTCCAGCATCCTGATATAGTTCCGAAGTAGTGTCGTTTGGAGCGACACCATATACATGTGTAGCAACAGCTGGTGTTGTGAAAACCCACATAGAAAAAAGGGCAAACCAGCTAAAAAACTGTACTACGCCCAACTGTAGCATTGCCTTCGGCATATGCATAAAATCTTTGATAATAGAACTAAGGCCTTTGTGCTCCTCGTCGGTATTAAAAGTATCATCCTCTTCATCAAATTCGCCGGGAGGATATTCTTTTGTTGAGATTACAGTCCATAGGATAGCAGCCATAAAGAAGGCAGCACCAACATAAAATGAGAATACCACATTATCAGGTACCTCTCCTGCCGGAGCTGTTTTAGATATCCCTAGCCATTCTGCCAGGATATATGGCAGCCATGAGCCTATCACAGCTCCTATTCCAATTAAGAAAGTCTGAATAGAAAAACCTAATGTTCGCTGATCTGAAGGCAACAAATCAGCAACCAAAGCCCGGAAAGGTTCCATCGCAACATTAATAGAAGCATCCATAATCATTAACATCCCCGCTCCGATAAACATAGGAGGTATTGCTGATGCCATTACACCCGCATTAGGCATTAAGATTAATGCGATACAAGCCAGAAAGGAGCCAATAAGAAAATACGGGCGCCTCCGACCTAACTTAGTCCAGGTACGATCACTATAATGCCCTATTATAGGTTGAACTATCATACCTGTAAGAGGAGCAGCGATCCAAAACCAGGATAAGTGCTCAACATCAGCACCAAATGTTTGCAATATCCTACTTGCATTTGCATTCTGTAAAGCAAATCCGAACTGAATCCCCAAGAATCCAAAGCTCATATTCCAGATTTGCCAAAAAGATAATTTCGGTTTCTGTTTCATGGAATTATTCCGTGTTTAATTTTATATTGCTTGAAGATAGGTTGCAGATGTATATGAAATAAACAGAATCTGACGAAATGCAGAAATATAAGGATTAATTATATGATAATTCAATCTAAATAGAACCTTAATATTGATTTCAAACATTACAACTTACCTAATTAATCTATGTAATTAGACAATCTGGTATTCACAAAGGTTCAAATTAGGTAAGGATATAAACTATTTTAATCTTCGTATTTATGATAAAGAAAAATAGGACTGCAAAGGAGTAACTTAGACAATTCATCCAGAAACATAAACGCATTGGAATTAGGAGCAATTATCATACAAACAAATAAGAATATTCAAAAAGTAAGCAAAATACCGACTACACTATCTTTATGCCACATTTTTAAGCTCACAGATTTTAATCAAAGAATAGGCATAAATGAACAGAAGTAAAGGTCAAAATGGGGAGATGAAGGAATTATTCTAAAAGGAACGGCATATTTTTTTGACAACAAACCGTATTTTTAAATTTATACGGTGTATCTTGAAATTTTAACGGTATGTTTTCAAATTTTCCTCCTTTGTTTTTTCAAGTATATACGTATCAAAATCCAATGAGATACGTATCAAAATATAAAATTGAAGTTTTAAAAAACAGAAAACAGGCTTAGATCCTCATTTACTGCTAGTTGCACTAATCAGGTTTCTTAATCATATTCTCCACAAAAAGTACGGAGGACAAAAAGAACGCATTGTGAAGGATTAGGAAAATACAAAAAGATAGTATAATGTTCGATCTTGCGAAATTTTGTCAGTATCACAATATGTAATCGAATAATTAGAAGGGATACAGAAACAACGGAACAGCGCAACAAAGCAAAAAAAGCTAAGAATGTCCGTAAACAATCTTAGCTTTTATCAGGATGAGACTCTCTAAGAGAGAAGTCTATATTATCTGTGAAAACATACTATTCAACAAAGCGATTATCTTTACCCTCGATATAATTGATGAAGGCAAAGTTTACCAGTCTGTTTCCGCCTGCAGTCGGATAGTCTCCCGAGAAATACCAATCGCCAGTATGATCGGGACAGGATTTATGCAAATCTTCAATCGTTTGAAAAACGATTTCAACTTCTGCTTTTACATCAGGAGAAGTAACCATTTGTGCAATCTTAGCGGAGATTTCCTCTTGCGTGAATGGAGCATATATTTCTTTTACATAGTTAACAACGTCTTCTTTAGGCGAATCTACTTGCTCTTTACATTTAACATACACCTCTTTTATGATCTGTTGCAAACCTCTTTCCTCTAACAATTCCATGGCAGCATTAAAAGCGATAAATTCGCCCATTCGTGACATATCGATTCCATAACAGTCCGGATATCGGATTTGAGGGGAAGAAGACACAATAACAATCTTCTTCGGTGCCAACCTGTCTAGCATCTTAATGATACTTTGTTTCAAGGTAGTTCCACGAACAATACTGTCATCAATAATTACAATATTGTCCTGATCCGGCACTATCGAGCCATAAGTAATGTCATAAACGTGTGTAGCTAAATCATTCCGACTATTATCCTCGGCAATAAAAGTACGCAATTTAATATCCTTGATCGCGATCTTTTCGAAGCGAATACGCTGAGATAAGATGCTTTGTAAGTTATCTTCGGACAAGTCACCATTGCAAGCCTTTATACGTTCAATTTTTTCTTGATTCAAATGGTTTTCAAGCCCTTCAACCATTCCGTAATAAGCAACCTCGGCCGTATTTGGAATATACGAGAAAACAGTATTGTGTAAATCGTTTTGAATCGAGTTCAGAATTGCAGGAACCAATTGAGTCCCCAGCATTTTTCTTTCTCGATAGATATCGAAATCACTTCCTCGTGAAAAATAAATACGTTCAAAAGAACATGCCTTATTCTCTTTAGGAACTATAAGTTGTTTAACCTGGAAATCACCTGCACGATTAACGATTATACTCTGACCTGGAAGCAACTCTTTCACATCTTCCTGATGCAAGTTGAATGCAGTCTGTATGACCGGTCTTTCGGAAGCAACAACAACAACCTCCTCATCCGCATAATAGAATGCCGGACGGATTCCCCATGGATCGCGAAGCGTAAACATATCTCCACTTCCCATTAATCCGCAAATAACAAAACCGCCATCCCACATTTTACCGGCTTCAGTAAGTATCGTTTCTATATTTAAATTCGACTCGATCTGTTCATTCAGATCTTGCCCCGTATAACCAAAACTTGAAAACTTCTGATAAAGGCGTTCAACCTCTTCGTCAAGTAAGAAGCCGATTTGTTCTAAAAGCAGAAACGTATCGGCATTATGTCTTGGATGTTGTCCTTTTTTTACCAGAAAACTAAGAACTTCATCTACATTAGTCAGATTGAAATTTCCTGCCAAACACAGATTACGGCTTTTCCAGTTATTACGTCGCAGAAAAGGGTGCACATAAGATATGCCCGATCTGCCCGTCGTACTGTAACGCAAATGGCCTAAATAAGTTTGTGCGATAAATGGATAAGCATTATAATCATGCTTAGAAGCCGGATGTTCCACTTTAAAAGTAGCGATATTTTCCTGAATCGAAGCAAAAACGTCTTTAATAGCACCCGAACCCATAGCACGTTCACGAAAAATATATTCTTCGCCAGGTTCTGCATGCAGTTTCACACAACCAACGCCTGCACCTTCTTGTCCACGGTTATGTTGCTTTTCCATTAATAGGTATAACTTATCTAACCCATAGGTATAGCTACCATATTTTTCAACATAATAAGACAATGGTTTGAGCAATCGCACCATTGCGATTCCACATTCGTGTTTTATTTGTTCCATCTTATACTTACATATTAAAGAAACTGCTGCATTATTGCATACAAAAATAAGAAATTAGCATCAAAAATCATTGAGTAATAAAGGTTCTCAGCATTAAAATACGCTAAGAGAGAAGAAGAAATAAAAAACCGATTGTACATAAAAATATATACAATCGGCTTTAGTTCAAAAGTGCTGATTATCTAATAAATAATAACTCTCTATATTTAGGCAGAGTCCACATTTCATCATCAACAATTAATTCTAATTTATCGATATGATAACGTATCTCTTCCATGAGCGGAGCAATTGTATCGTGATAAGCAATTGCTTTCGATCTTTCATCTTCGATTTTGTTTGCTACTTTACGTTCATTGATCATCTTATCAACTTTATCTGTAATAACTGATAAGTGATGAGAGATCTTTTCGATCAGAATCATATCCTGTTTTGCAATAATCTCAGACTTCTCCTGATTAAACAATTGTTTTACCTTACAAACATTATCTAAAAGCAAACCTTGATAACGCGACGCTACAGGTATAATATGATTCATTGCCAAATCACCCAAAACGCGTGCCTCAATTTGTATCTTTTTGGTATATGTTTCCCAATTTACCTCATTACGTGCATGTAATTCAACATGATTAAGAACACCCATTGTTTCAAACATCGAAATATTATCAACAGTCAGGTTATTATCAAAAATCACCGGTACGCTACGCTCACAATCCAAGCCTCTTCTTTCTGCTTCTTGTCTCCACTCGTCGCTATAGCCATTTCCATCAAATCGGATTGGTTTACAAATGCGGATATAATCACGAAGAACATCAAAAATAGCTTTGTCAAGTTTTATGCCTTTTTCTAAACGGGCATCCACATCTTTTTTGAATTCCTTCAATTGATAAGCAACAGCAGTATTTAAGACAATCATTGCTGCAGCACAGTTATCGGACGAACCGACAGCTCTGAACTCAAAACGATTACCCGTGAAAGCGAACGGTGATGTACGATTTCTATCCGTATTATCTAAAAGGAGCTCCGGAATCTGTGTTACACTCAGCTTCATTCCAACTTTATCATCAACCTGAATGGCTTCTTCTGAAGTAGAGTTCTCCAGTTTATCAAGAACCTCTGTCAACTGACGTCCCAGGAATACAGAGATAATTGCAGGAGGAGCCTCGTTTGCTCCTAAACGATGCGCATTCGTTGCAGAAGAAATCGCTGCTTTAAGCAATCCGTTTCTTTTATAAACAGCCATCATAATGTTCACAAGGAAAGTCACAAATTGTAAATTCTCGTGACTACTCTTACCCGGAGATAAAAGATTGACACCTGTATCAGTACCTAGTGACCAGTTATTATGCTTACCTGATCCGTTGACACCTTTAAAAGGTTTCTCATGAAGAAGAACACGGAAATTATGTTTACGTGCAAGCTTTTTCATTACAGACATCAAAAGCAAATTATGATCGTTTGCCAAGTTAGTCTCTTCATAGATTGGAGCTAACTCAAACTGGTTAGGTGCTACCTCATTATGACGAGTTTTGCAAGGAATGCCTAATTTCAAACTTTCAATTTCAAGTTCACGCATGAAAGCTTCTACACGAGCCGGAATAGCTCCGAAGTAATGATCTTCCAACTGTTGATTTTTAGCACTTTCGTGCCCCATCAAAGTACGCCCGGTCAACATCAAGTCAGGACGACCAGACCATAGAGATTCATCAACAAGGAAATACTCTTGCTCCCATCCGAGAAACGACGTTACTTTTGAAACTTTAGGATCGAAAAACTTACAAACATCAGTCGCTGCTTTATCAACCGCGTGAATAGCTTTTAATAAAGGAGTTTTAAAATCCAGCGCTTCACCCGTATATGAAATAAAGATAGTTGGAATACATAGAGTACTTCCAACGACAAAAGCCGGCGAAGTAGGATCCCATGCACTATATCCTCTTGCTTCGAATGTATTTCTAATGCCACCATTCGGAAAGCTTGAAGCATCTGGCTCTTGCTGGATAAGAAGTTTACCGGAGAATTCTTCCAATAACCCACCTTTACCGTCATATTCGATAAACGCATCATGTTTCTCAGCAGTACCACCGGTCAATGGCTGAAACCAGTGAGTATAATGAGTTACTCCTAACTCCATAGCCCATTGTTTCATTCCCGAAGCAATACTTTCTGCAATTTCGCGCTGGAGAGGAGATCCATTTTCCATTGTACTTACTAAAGCTTCGTATGTCTGTTTTGAAAGATATCTACGCATCTTTTCTTTATTAAATACATACTTGCCGAAATACTCAGAAGGACGCTCTTTCAACAATGGTACTTCCACTGCTTTGCGCTTAAAAGCTTCTTCTACTACCCGAAATCTTAAGTGTGACATAAAAAATAATTTTAAAAATATATCTGATTACAAATCAATACCGATTGACGGAAGGAGATAAACGAAGAAGAGTAATCAGAAAGTATCTCAAAACATAGTTGAAATACTTTCTAATTACTCTTCTATAACAGCAATCTGATAATCGCTTTTTATTTTATCACAATAAACAAAGAAATAATCTTTGCTGATTGCTAATTTAAACCCCTTGGAAAATCGAATCATATTTAATAACGAATAAACTTCAATTGATAAAAATCTGTTTGTTATTTAACGCGACAAATATAATACTTTTTCTAAGTTATTCAATCAAAGATTAATCATAATGATTCAATTTAAGGGTTTTTATTAACATAGTCTAAGCTGACTCAATAATCAGAATCATTTAGAAATAAGAATATGATTGTCAAATTCACGCCATGTTGCTTTTAAATTAAGACCTTCGTAAGAAAAAACAGCTTTATAATTCAATCGATGCGTTATTACTCCTATCGAAAGTGCTGCGGCAACGGCTTGTATATTAAAACCTAATTGATGTTGAATCGAATCATACATAAGAATAGAGGCCTGATCACGACTCTGGACCTGAACAAAAACAATATTTATGTCTGCCGTCAAAAGAGCATGCGACGCTATTTTGGCTCCGATCTTAAGAAAATCCAAGCGATTAAAATCGGGAATAAATAAGACGATAAAAGAGTGTTGAACTTTTACGGCAGAGATCAAAAATGCTCCTTCGCCTACTTGTAAAACAGAATCAATCATTTGATTTGATGACCAATTGACGCCTATATCCCTAACATGAAACTCCGGCTCCCCGACATCAATATTGAAGCGAGTGTCTTTATTTTGTACAAATGACAAATTAATATCATTTGTAATGCCTACATTTACCATAGAAATTGATCTTTAATAGATTTATATATGTTCAACAAAGTGAATTAAAAAATTGTTTATGTTTCAACGAACACATTATATATTATGGAATTACATCAAATAGCAATAGCCTTTGGATTAACAATGATAGCAGGCCTGTCAACAGGAGTAGGAAGTATATTGGCTTTTTTTACTAAACATACAAACACGCGTTTCTTATCCTATGCACTTGGATTCTCTGCCGGTGTCATGATATTTGTTTCTTTTATAGAACTTATCCCGACTGCTTTAACAGACCTTACGACTCACTTCGGTGATAAAAAGGCTTTTTTATATATGCTGTTATCCTTTTTTGGAGGCATCGCTTTAATTATGCTAATTGACTTTTTAATACCTGAGGATGAGAATCCGCATGAAGTTCATACCGTTGAGGAGGTTGATAAAAGTAAACGGTTAAAAAGAATGGGTATTATGGTCGCATTGTCAATTGCTGTACATAATTTCCCTGAGGGATTAGCAACCTTTGTCGCAGCATTAGATAATCTTGACGTGGCTATCCCAATCGTTATAGCCATCGCAATTCACAATATACCTGAAGGAATCGCTGTTTCCATTCCGATCTATCATGCCACAGGAGATAAAAAGAAAGCATTTATATACTCGTTTCTTTCGGGAATGGCTGAACCATTAGGAGCCTTGGTTGGAATGATCTTCCTTCTGCCATTCTGGAATCCGGTCATAAATAGCATTTTATTGGCCGGCATATCTGGAATTATGGTATATATATCTCTCGATGAACTTTTACCTAGTGCTGAAAAGTACGGAGAGCATCACTTATCGATCAGCGGCGTCGTTACGGGAATGGCATTAATGAGTTTGAGTCTTTTTCTTTTGATGTAAGAGCAAACTTTGCAAAGTAACAGTGTGTTATATAAACATATAACCAATTAAAAATAATTACTTATGTCAAATTTCCTGACTGACTTCAAACAGTTTATCATGAAAGGCAATGTTTTCGATATGGCTATCGGTATTATCATCGGTGGAGCTTTTGGAAAAATTGTCAGCTCAATGGTTAATGATATTATTATGCCTATCGTAGGTTTATTTCTGGGTGGTATAGATTTTCAAGATTTAAAATATACGCTGAAAGCAGAGGTCTTGACTGCTAAAGGGGATATTTTAAAGCCTGCTGTTACGTTAAACTATGGAAACTTCATTCAACAGACGGTTGATTTCTTAATAATCGCATTATGTATTTTCTTATTTCTGAAACTAATGATGAATTTTAAAAAGCAAAAGGTTGAGGCTCCGGCTCCTCCTCCTGCACCTTCGCCTGAAGAAGTCTTATTAACAGAAATCAGGGATCTACTGAAAAATCAAAATAAATAAATTATAAAGGGGTAATTCAACAAAATGAATTACCCCTTTATAATTTATTCTCCACATATCTGACGGAGCATATTCCGATCAATAACCGTAATGTGCTTATTATCGAAAGCAATAATTCCTTCCTTAGTCAAGTCTGAAAGAGTTCGGGCAAGCGCCTGACGAGTGACACCGAAGAAATCCGCGAGTTCCTGTTGACTTTGCATCAGATGAATCGTATCGAGTTTAAAATCTTCAGATTCTGTCCGAATAAAAATAGCCAGCTTACTGCGTATCGTTTTAAACATATGAAAGCTAAGTTTTTGTTGAAGGAATTGACTTCTATTCGAAATAATACACAAAAAGTTAATCAGAAGATGCGCATTTTCCTGTAGTAAGCGAATCAGCGTATCCTTTCCCACTTCCATAATACAAACATCTGAGGCTGCTGTAACATCAACCGGGAAGTAATTAGCATCTGCAAAAACAAAGGCAGGAGCCAAATAATTACCTTCTCCAATACTATCAATCTTTATCAATTTACCTGAATCATCAACAATATCTGCTCTGCATTGTCCCTGAATCACAATATAGAGGGAATTACAACGCGAATTTCGTGAAACAATCAAATCTCCTTTTTTATAATTGTGTAAAGAATAATGCATTCTACTTATTAAATCCGAGATTTGAACTCCTGAAAGCCCCTTAAAAATGGGGGATTTTTCTAATACTTTTATCATAAATTGGTATTTAGATGTAACCTATATGACATTTTAGAATCAAAAAATACGATTCTTTTGCATCGAAATTAAGAATTTAAACTCAATAAATCATACTGTTATGGATAATATGTTTTGTTTTCAATGCCAAGAGGCCTCAAAAGGTATTGGTTGTACAATAAAGGGCGTTTGCGGAAAAGATGATATTCTGGCAAACAGAATGGATTTACTTGTTTTCGTTTGCAAGGGTATTTCTCAGATTCAAACACAACTTATCAAGAATAATTTAAGAAACAGGAAAGCTGATATTTTTGTTATTGATGCGTTATTCTCAACTATTACGAATGCCAATTTTGACATCAGCAGCATCAACAAACGTATTATTAAAGGACTGCTTCTTAAAGATAAGTTAATCCAAACGGCTAAAAATAATAGTATCGTTTTACCCGTAAGTGATTCGATCAGTTGGTCTGCGCCAGAAAATAAATTCGAAGCGGCAAGTAAATTTGTTGGTGTTTTAAGTGAGAAAAATGAAGATATACGCTCACTGAAAGAACTTACTATTTATGGAATAAAAGGTCTGGCTGCATATGTTGAGCATGCATATAACTTAGGATTCGAGGATTCGGATATCTATGAATTTATTCATCATGGTCTGGCTGAAACTGCCCGCAAAGATACGACTACGGAAGAATTAATTGCGCTGGTGCTAAAGACAGGTGAATACGGTGTAAAAGGGATGGCTCTATTGGATAAAGCAAATACTAGCAGTTATGGAAATCCAGAAATTACGAAAGTAAATATCGGCGTAGGTACCCGTCCGGGAATTTTAATCAGCGGACATGATCTTAAGGACATAGAGGAATTACTTGAACAAACAAAGGATTCAGGAATTGATATTTACACTCATAGTGAAATGCTACCCGCACACTATTATCCTGCATTTAAAAAATACACTCATTTTGTGGGTAATTATGGTAACTCCTGGTGGAAACAGCGTGAGGAATTTGAATCATTCAATGGTCCAATATTATTTACAACAAATTGTATTGTTCCTCCTTTAGATGGTGCTAGCTATGTCGATAAATTATATACCACAGGAGCTTCGGGATATGCAGGTTGTAAGCATATTCCAAGCAGGGAGAATGGAAAAATGAAGGATTTTAGTGCAATCATTGAACATGCTAAACAATGTATGCCTCCAACAGAAATTGAAACGGGAGAAATTGTTGGTGGATTTGCGCACAATCAAGTTCTCGCTTTGGCAGATAAAGTTGTAGAAAACGTGAAGAACGGATCAATTAAGAACTTTGTCGTTATGGCAGGTTGTGACGGGCGAATGAAGAGTCGTGACTATTACACAGAATTTGCAAATGAATTACCAAAAGATCAAGTGATTCTAACAGCCGGATGTGCAAAATACAGATATAATAAGCTTCCGCTTGGCGACATTAACGGCATACCAAGAATGCTTGATGCAGGACAATGCAACGATAGTTATTCACTGGCATTAATTGCACTTAAACTTAAGGAAGTATTCGAATTGGAAGATATTAATGAATTACCGATTACTTATAATATCGCATGGTATGAGCAAAAGGCAGTAATTGTTCTGTTAGCACTACTTTCTCTGGGTGTAAAAAATATTCATTTGGGTCCTACCCTACCGGCATTCTTATCCCCAAATGTAGCAAAGATACTTATTGATAATTTCGGCATAGGAGGTATTACAACTCCGGAAGAAGATATGAAAAATTGGAATATTAAATAGACCGGGTATTTTGATTCTTCAAATCTAAGTACCGCTGAATCAAAAATGGGAAAAGTGACTTTACTTCACTTTTCCCATTTTATTATATCGTAAATTATCAAATTTTCTTTCTTAACTGCCTCACTGGTATCCATGCAGTAATGAAACCAACCACGGTTACAATAATCAGAACTGCAAATACGTCTATAAATTCTAATTTAACAGGATAGGCATCAACAATAAACATTCCACTATTACCTAAAGTAAGAAGTCCGAAATGTTGCTGAATCAAACAGATAAATACCCCAATTAATATTCCGCAGACAGCACCAAACCCAGAGATAAGCCAACCCTCTAAAAGAAATATTTTGCAGATTAATTCTCTGCTAGCACCTAAATTACGCAACGTCAACATATCTGATTGCTTCTCGATCATTAACATTGAGAGAGATCCAATTATATTAAACGCAGCAATCAATAAAATAAATGACATGATTAAAAACGTAACCCACTTCTCGATCTGCATCATCCGGAAAGAGTCAGCTTGCTGCTCGTATCTGTTTAGGACTAAAAAATCAGCTCCTAGCTCATGCTTAAGATTAGAAATAAACTTATCCGCATTTACACCATCCTTCAACTTTAATTCAATCGCTGTTACCTCATCATCATACTGGAATAAGTTTCTCGCAAAATCCAAAGAGGTAATAAGCATTTGATCATCATATTGGGGTTGATTTATAGAGAATACACTGCTAATAAATAACCAATCTTCTTTGAATGCATTTGAAGGATTGCTTAAATTAACCTTCACTCCTCTCATTGGAGCGTAGACAGTTATTGGTCTAACAAAACCCGCATTAATACCCAATTGTGTTGCAAGTCCGATTCCTACAGAAGTGTAGTTTGCAATAGAATCAGACAAAACGAATTCCCCATTAACCAAAATAGAATCAATACTGGTCAATTGCTCGAAGTTGTCGGCAACACCTTTAATTCTGGCTGCAACTTGCCGATCTTTATGTGAAAACAATGCATTCTCTTCAAGAACTTCAGTAAAAACCGCAATATCCTTATTACTTCTAAGATGTATAAACTTAGATTCACCAACATGAAAAGTTTTCCCTTTCGCGCTCTTAATTTTAATCTGCGGATCGAAATTACTATACAGAGAACTTACCAGATCCTGAAAACCGTTAAATACAGACATTGTTGTAATTAAGGCCATAGATGTAAGAGCAACCCCACAGACACATATAAATGAAATGATATTTATCGCGCTGTGTGATTTCTTAGAGAAAAGGTATCGTAAGGCAAATTTTAAAGCTAACATAGAATTATAAGTAAAAAAGGAGAATCAAAGATAGGTATAGCTTCAATTCTCCTTCAAAATTTTATTTCAACAAATTGTCAATGTTTTCAATATAATCCAATGAGTCGTCCAAAAAGAACATAAACTCTGGAATGATACGTAATTGGTGGCGAACACGCTGACCAATTTCGAAGCGGATATCCTTCGCATTAGCACGAATCGCTTCAAGTAATTCTGGCCCTTTTTCTGAAGGGAAAATACTTAAATAAACTTTTGCGATTCCTAAATCCGGGGATACACGAACAATACTCACGGAGATCAAAGTCCCACGCATCTGTTTTGTTTGAGAAAGGAAAACCTCACTCAACTCTTTTTGCAACAATCGTGCAATTTTATTTTGTCTAGTCGTTTCCATATATTTAAATTTATGAGCTTCGTTATTTTTTGTAAATCAAAGTCATTCCATCACGTAATGGTAAAATAACCTTTTCGACACGCGAATCAGCAGATATTTTATCATTAAAAGCCAAAACTCCATAAGTTTGCGCATCCTTTGGCAATGGATCCTCGATTACTTTGCCATCCCACAATGTGTTGTCGGCAAAGATAAAACCTCCTTTTTTTACTTTCGGAAAAACTAAGTCATAAAATTCGCTATATAAACGCTTATCAGCATCAATAAAAACCAGATCAAATTGCTCGTCCTCAAATTGAGGGATGACCTCAAGGGCATCACCGATATGTTGTCTTACTTTATGACCATGCTCCGATAATTCGAGATATTTTGCTACAAATTCCTCTAGTTCATCGTCATTGTCAACTGTATGAACTTTGCCGGAATCTTTCATTCCCTCTGCAAAACAAAGAGCTGAATAACCTGCAAAAGTACCCAACTCAAGTACTTGAGTTGGATTAATCATACGTGTTAACATTTTAATAATACGACCTTGTAAATGGCCTGATATCATACGTGGACGAAGAAGGTTAACATGCGCGTCCCTATTTAAGCGTCCTAGCAGTTCACCTTCTTCGTCACTATGAGATAGAATATATTCGTCTAGTAATTCTGACATTACTTGTTTTCAGATTTAAAGTGCGGTAACATATAATCGCTACTGTGCTCTAAAATTCTACTAACTGTGTTTACTTCTAAGAAAGTAGAACCACCACCTTCACCAAAAGAGCCACCGATATATGCTACGCGATCTTCAGTTGCGATCATTTTGTTTTCCAACATCATGTTCAAACCACTGAAGAAATAGTCACGAGCTGTACCTTGTGCTTCCAAATACATTGGACGCACACCATAAGATAAAGCTAATTCGCGAACTAAATGCTCCTGATAACAAATAGCAATAACTGGTTTTGGTGCACGATAAGCAGCAATATTTCTGGCTGTTTTACCTGTGTAGCTATCAGTAACGATTGCTTTCGTAAATAATTTATTTGTTGATTCTACAGCTTGCTTAGCCATAAACAATGAAATATCACCATCAACAATAGGTACAGGAATATCGTTTTCAGGCATTTTTGTTTTCTCTGCCTCTAAAGCAATACGAGCCATAGTTTGAACTGCTTCAACAGGATATTTACCGTATGCAGTTTCACCACTTAACATTAATGCATCCGTACGGTAATAAATTGCATTTGCAATATCTGTAACTTCCGCACGAGTTGGACGAGGGTTATTAATCATAGAGTGAAGCATTTGTGTAGCCACAATAACTGGCTTCTTAGCTTGCACACATTTTTTAATCAATAAACGTTGAATTCCCGGAATTTTTTCTTGTGGTACTTCGATACCCAAATCACCACGGGCAACCATCACACCATAAGCTACTTCCAGAATTTCATCAATATTATCAACACCTTCCTGATTCTCAATCTTAGCGATAATCTTGATAGGACTATTATGTGCATCAAGAATTTCCTGAATGTCCAAAATATCCTGACGATTTCTTACAAAAGAGTGAGCGATAAAATCAACTTTCATATCAATCGCATATTGAATATTGATTTTATCTTTAGCAGTTAAAGATGGCAAATTAATACGTACTCCTGGTACATTTACACTTTTACGGCTTCCTAATTCTCCATTATTTTGAGCAATACAAACTAAATGATCGTCATGCTTCTCCGTAACTTTGAAATCTAATTCACCATCATCGATAAGAATATCCAAACCTACAGATAAGTCTTTTACAAAGTCTGGATAATTAAGAGCGATGCATTCTCTTGAAGTCAAAACATCGGGCTTACCAATAACTTTTACAACATCACCTGTCTGAAAGTTAATCTTACCATCATTTTCAATCGCAGTAGTACGAATCTCAGGACCTTTCGTATCCATCAAGATTCCGATATTTTTCGATACGGCGCGCGTATTGTCAATAATTTTGCGGAATCCTTCCTCAGACAAGTGTGCTGAGTTCATTCTTACTACATTCATCCCACTCTCGTAGAGTTCTCTGATAAACTCTTCCGTACTTCTCCAATCGGAGATAGTTGCAACAATTTTCGTTTGTTTTGTAGTCATACAATCTATATCAAGAATTTCGCATACCTGGAAGGGGCATGCTACCTAACTATATTATTTCAATTTAAATGATTCCATTGCTAAACGATATGAATCAAGTCCAAAACCAAGAATAACACCTTTACAGGCAGCAGATAAATAAGATTGCTGTCTAAAAGATTCACGTGCATGTACATTGGAAATATGAACTTCAATAACCGGAGTATTAATAGCTCTGATGGCATCGGCAATGGCAATAGATGTGTGGGTATATGCACCGGCATTTAATATAATACCATCAAAGCCAAAACCGACTTCGTGCAATTTATCTATGATTACGCCCTCACTGTTAGACTGAAAATAGAAAACTTCATCATTCGGATAAAGCATTTTCAATTTATCGATAAATCCATCAAAAGATTGGTCACCATAAATTGAAGGTTCGCGCTTTCCCAATAAATTTAAATTGGGTCCATTGATAATCTGTATCTTCATAATAAATTCAATTTGTTTGCGCTATGCAAAAATGACTTATATCCCGAATTTGCGTGCAAAAATACGAAATTCTTTTGATACATTCTCCTTTGTTTTTACTAATTTAGCCCGCATTACTACTTTTTTTGAAGATTTAATCAAACAATGAGCATTGATCAAAGTAAATTAATCTCTGGATATATCGCTTATATCCAATTCGAAAAGGGTCTATCGTCAAACACTTTGGATGCATATATGAGAGACTTAAACAAGCTCTTATTTTTTTCCATCGATATCGGTAAACCCATCATTTATCTAACACTTGATGACCTTCATCAGTTCATTGCGAGACTACATGATGATGGTCTAACCGCCCGATCAAAAAAAAGAGTGATTTCAGGAATTAAGTCATTCTACAAATATCTGCTTCTTGAAGATTATCTCGAATGTGACCCATCAGAGTTACTGGAATCTCCAAAGTTGGGTTTACAATTGCCCGATGTACTGTCTATTGATGAAATTGACAATCTGATAGATGCAATAGACTTGTCCAAACCCGAAGGCATTCGAAACCTTGCTATATTTGAAGTCCTTTATAGCTGTGGATTGCGCGTATCAGAGCTTCTTGATTTGAAAATCTCAGATATTTACTTCAATGAAGAATTCATACGCGTGAATGGCAAGGGTGATAAACAAAGACTGGTTCCTATTTCTGAGATTGCAATAGAAAGAATCAATGAATACCTTACAGATAGAAGCAAATTGCCTATTAAGCCAGACTGTTCTGATATACTTTTCTTAAGTGTTCGTGGCAGACAATTAACCCGAATGCGTATATTCAAAATTATTAAAGACTGTGCCGTTATAGCCGGAATAAAAAAAACGATAAGTCCTCATACATTCAGACACTCATTTGCCACACATCTACTTGAAAGAGGTGCTAATCTAAGAGTTATACAACAACTATTAGGGCATGAAAGAATTTCAACAACAGAAATCTATACCCATCTGGACAAAAGTTTCTTAAGAAAAGAAATACTGGAACATCATCCACGAAATAAAAAGCAGATGTGACAACTATCAAAAAAGAGATCTGAGGGATCAATTATATTCCTTAGATCTCTTTTTTGAATACGTATTTTATACTTCGAATAACAAACTTCACTCTACTAATCTATTTTAAAGAAGAAATAAAATTTCTATTTCTAATTAAACCCGCATATTTCGTCCGTTTCACAGGACTCCCCTTGAAAAGAATTCGAAACTGATCTTCTGACATCTCATTTAAACGAGTAGAATCCAAATACAAGAATTCATCACTAGGAAAGAATTCCCTTATAATAGTTGGTGTAGCAAATCGGTTCCAAGGACAAACCTTTTGGCAAGTATCACAACCATAAATTCTATTTTCAAATTTATCACGCAATTCTTCTGGCAGCTCTCCTCTATATTCAATCGTCAAATAAGAGACACAGCGTCTGGCATCCAACAGATACGAATCTATTAAAGCACCTGTTGGACAGGCTTCCAAACATTTTCGACAATTCCCACATCCTAAAGTAAGAGGTTGATCATACTCTAAGTCAATATCCAGAATCATTACTCCAAGAAAAAAGAAGGTTCCGAGCTTTGGTAAAATAAGCATATTACTTTTACCAATAAAGCCTAGACCAGCCTTCACCGCCCAATAACGCTCCAAAACGGGCGCTGAATCGGTAAAACACCGTCCTGAAACAGAAACTCCTGTACTCTCAATAATTTTATAGAGCGAGTTCAACTTCAATTTTATTACATCGTGATAATCTTTCCCGTAAGCATAATAAGAGAATTGAGGAAATTTCTCATTTTGAGTTTTTTGCGGATAGTAGTTCAAAGCAAACACTATTATTGATCTTGCACCTTCTACCAATAAGGTTGGATCCAATCTTTTATCCTTATTATTGGACATATAAGACATCTCACCGTTATAACCCTTACCTATCCATTTTTCAAAATACCTGGCCTGATCTTCATCAACAGGCAAAGCTTTCGCAACTCCCACTGCTGAAAACCCCAATTCAAGGCTTTTCTCTTTTATTAATCTTGTAAGATCTGATTTATTCATCAAGAATACAACTTTTTATATAATGCTCTATTATTATCGGATAATATTTATGTTCTAACTGCATAATTCGCTTTTGAAGCATTTCTGCCGTATCAGATTCTTTAACTGGCAATGAAAACTGACCAAGAATAATCCCTTTGTCGTATTCTTCGTTAATACAATGAATCGTAATCCCGGACTCTAGCTCTTTTGCAGCAATAACAGCTTCATGAACATGAAGACCATACATACCTTTGCCTCCAAACTTAGGAAGCAAGGACGGATGAATATTTAGTATCCTATTCGTATAAGCCTGGATCAAAGATAGGGGAATTTTCAGCAGGAAACCGGCTAAAACAAGAAAATCAATATTTTTCTCCTGTAGGATTAATAAAATTTTTGATTCCAAATCATTCTTTGAAATAGCAATTAACGATATACCCAAACGAGCTGCTCGTTCTACAATACCAGCTCCGGCATTATTAGTCAGAATAACAGACACTTTAGCTATATTTGAGTCTTCAAAGTGAGAGACTATTTGCTCTGCATTGCTTCCATTTCCTGAAGCTAAAATTGCGATTCGTTTTATCATTTTTAGCAAGTATTTATTGCACAAACACATATCCCGTGTGCAAAAAAAGTGAATTAATCTCTCTTTTTTTTGGGAGTATAAAAAAAATATCTATTTCTTTGCATCACAAAAATAGAAAACAATAGATTATTAACTAACTAAATTTTAAAGTTATGTCTCAAGTAGCAGAAAAGGTAAAAGCAATTATCGTTGAAAAATTAGGTGTTGAAGAATCAGAAGTAACAATGGATGCAAGCTTCACAAACGATCTTGGAGCTGATTCACTAGATACAGTTGAATTAATCATGGATTTCGAAAAAGAATTCGGAATTACAATTGCTGATGACCAAGCTGAAAAAATTGGAACAGTAGGTGAAGCTGTTTCTCATATTGAAGCTGCTTTAGCACAAAAGTAATCTACTTTTAACAACACTTTATGGAATTAAAAAGAGTTGTGGTAACAGGTCTTGGTGCTATCTCTCCATTAGGAAGCACACTTCCCGAAACATGGGAAGCTGTTCTTAATGGAAAGAGTGGTGCCGGGCCTATTACTCTTTTCGATGCAAGTAAATTTAAAACACAGTTTGCCTGTGAGGTAAAAGGTTTTGATCCTTTGAAATATTTTGAACGTAAAGAGGTTCGTAAATATGACAGATACGCACAATTGGGGATTGTCGCTGCTAAAGAAGCAATCGAAGATGCGGGATTTGACATGGAGAAACTTGATACGGACGAAGTAGGTGTCGTATTCTCTGCAGGAATTGGGGGTATTGCAACTTTTGAACAAGAGGTAGGGAGCTATTATTGCAACCAAGAACTTGGACCAAAATTCAATCCTTTCTTTATTCCTAAAATGATTGCAGACATCTGTGCTGGCCATATTTCAATGATGTATGGTTTCAGAGGTCCAAACTACTCTACAGTTTCTGCATGTGCTTCTTCAACTAATTCAATTATAGACGCATTCAACTTAATTCGTTTAGGTAAGGCTAATGTAATTGTAAGTGGAGGATCAGAGGCTTCAATTACCCCTGGTGGTGTTGGCGGCTTCAACTCAATGCAAGCATTATCTACACGAAATGATGATCCGACTAAAGCGTCTCGCCCTTTTAGTGCCAGCCGCGACGGATTTGTAATGGGTGAAGGTGGAGCTTGTTTGATTCTGGAAGAAATGGAACATGCAATTGCACGTGGAGCCAAAATTTACTGTGAAGTTGTAGGTGGTGGAATGTCTGCGGATGCTTATCACCTAACTGCGACTCATCCTGATGGATTAGGTGCTAAATTGGTAATGCAACGTGCACTTAAAGATGCCGGGATGAAGCCAGAAGATATTGATTATATCAATGTTCACGGAACTTCAACTCCTGTTGGTGATATTTCGGAATCAAAGGCTATTAAAACCGTATTTGGCGAACACGCATACGATCTTAATATCAGTTCAACAAAATCAATGACAGGACACCTATTAGGTGCAGCCGGAGCAATCGAAGCTGCATTCTCGGTATTGTCTGTTCAAAATGATATTGTTCCTCCGACTATTAACTTTACAGAAGGTGATGAAGATTCCGAAATAGACTATAAATTGAATTACACATTCAATAAAGCTCAGAAACGTACTGTCAGAGCTGCTTTGTCTAATACTTTCGGATTCGGTGGTCATAATGCAAGTATCATCGTTAAGAAATTCAATAAATAACGTGATTACAAAATTATATAATCGAATAAGGCTCTTTGCAAAACGAGGCAAAGAGCCTTATTTATTGTACTACAAGCTCCTGGGATTTTATCCGAATGACTTAAAATTGTATGAACAAGCGTTTATGCATAAATCTTCAGCGATAAAAGATGAACAAGGAGCATGGATAAACAATGAGCGACTCGAGTTTTTGGGAGATGCGATCCTTGATGCTATTGTAGCTGATATTTTATACAATCGTTTTCAATTTAAGAAAGAGGGATTTTTAACCAATACTCGCTCTAAAATTGTACAACGTGAAACATTAAATGGAATAGCATTAGAGCTTGGGTTAGACAAATTCATGATTGTTTCCGAACGCACCAGATCTCAAAGCAGCTGTATTTACGGAAATGCTTTAGAAGCGTTAATTGGTGCAATATATATCGATCAGGGATATGAAACGACGAAATCTTTTGTAGAGAACAAAATGATTAATCGTTTTATGAATCTGACAACAGTTGCCAAAAAAGAAGTAAATTTTAAATCGAAACTGATAGAATGGGGTCAGAAAAACAGAGTTAGTATCCGTTTCGAATTAATTGAGTCGTTTATGAGCGATGACAATAAACCTGTCTTCCAGACGCAAGTCTATTTGGCATCTTTACCCGCTGGTATAGGTATCGGAAACTCAAAAAAAGAATCTCATCAGAATGCAGCGCAAATGACTCTCGAAAAACTTAAAACAGAACTAAGTTTTAAGAAAAAAGTCATTAACATTCAAGAACTGGAGAATGTAAAAATTAACACTGATAATTCAGATACTGAATCAGATAATCCTGTTTCGAATCTGTAGTTGAAACAGAATACTACATTTTGAACAGGATAAACAATTCGATTATCTCCAATATGAAACTAAAAAAGCAGATTAATTCCAACTGGAAAGAATCTGCTTTTTTAGTTTTCAGAATAATCTAATCCAATGATTATTGAATTAATCATCTTTTTTCTGCGCGTTTGTCTTACTATTATCGCATGAAGAAAGATTTAAGAGAGATGGTACAATAAAGAGGGCACTCAGAATCAAAAGGAAATATAGCTGACTACAAAAAGCATATATAGTTAATATAACACCTATAAGCAAACGTATCCAACGAGATACACTCCAATTTGAAAACAAGTTAATCCTTACCATAAATCACTTTACTTCTTTTTCTAAAACTTCTTCTAACTTACGGATTAGCGGCGGTAATGCAATATCATTGTTTCTTAAAACACGACCTGCATTTTCACCTTTTTCCGTCAATGAGAAATACATTAAACGCTTGTCTTTTTCTCCCATAATGCGGTTTACAAAACCTTTTTCTTCCAAAGATCTAAGAATCTTAGATGTATGAGATGCTCTCATATGTGTTAACTTAGAAACATCACCGGAAGAGTACTGACCGGTAGCTAAAAGACAAATAGTAATAGCTTCATTTATGTTTACATGAAACTGCTGTTGAAGCTCTTCTTCAAATTTATCAACACTCTGACAAATTTCTTTAATTAGGGAAATCGAATCCATATAGTTTAGGTTTAGAATATTCAAATTCATTCGTTTAAACAACCAAATAAGGACAAATGTTTTAAACGACAATATCTTTAACGTACACTTTTCTTATGTTGATTGAAAAATAATACATATAATCAAATAAAGTTTTAGAGTAACTAATTGTTTATTGATAGGAAATATTTTTTTTTAAATTCTTATAGCAAGAATCTCAAAAACAAATCAATAACTCGATTCGTTATATATATAAAGCGAGCGTTTTATTAATTGAGATATCAAAGATGAAATATCTCGTTTAAACCTCTAAATGATTGTCGTTTGTTTTGTTGATTTTTGAATAATAGATTTGATCTTTTTCATGACAATCAATTTATTGGTTAGATAGTTAATTAGTGTTTTGGTTTTTAGTGGTGATGTGTGAGCGGATGCTTGCACATCGCTGTTTATATACTATCCGATCACTTTAAGCAGGTATAACAGATAGACGACATAAACACTAAAAAGTAGAAAACCTTCCCATCTTTTCAAAATATATCCGGTTTTCATTAAAGGGACAAGCAAGATTGACAATAGAAGCATTGTCAATGTGTCTATATAATCTATCCCATTCGTACTAATTGGTTTAATCATAGACGTAACGCCTAAAACAAGGAATATATTATATATATTTGAACCTATAACATTACCTATCGCAATATCCTTGTTGCCTTTAAATGTTGCAACAACAGATGTTGCCAACTCTGGCATCCCAGTACCTGCTGCAACAATTGTCAGACCGATCACTGCTTCACTGACATCAAAAAAACGAGCTATAAGTGTCGCTTTATCAACCAACAAATTAGATCCAAAAATCAATAATACTAATCCAACAACAACATACAGCAAATCAACATACCATTTTCTGACCACAACAATTTCTTGCTTAGTTTCCTGTAGCATTGTATTTTGCTGTTTCTTTGCTTTACGTGTATTCTGAATTAATAAAACAGTATAAACAATGGCACCAATACAAAAGACTAGTGCCTCCCAACGGTTTATTTTTCCATCATAAAAAAGAATACATACAGCTACAGCCGCCAAAAGGAAAAACGGAATATCCTGTTTTATCAAAGATCTTTTTATCGTAAGCGGAGTAATAATTGCACATATACCCAATATTGCACCGATATTAAAGATATTAGAACCAATCACATTTCCGGCTGCCAACTCGGGCTGCCCCATTAAAGCCGATTTAATACTGACCAACAGCTCTGGCGAACTTGTTCCTAGTGATACGATTGTTAAACCAACTATCAAAGGAGGTATACCAAAACGAACAGCCATCGAGGAGCTTCCCTTCACTAAAAAATCTGCACCAAAATAGAGCAAAACTAAAGAGAAAATCAGTAATAAAACATTTAAGATCATATCATATTGAATTAATCAACAAACAAAAATAACACAAAATCATTAATTTCAAAAATTTATATTCACTATAATGGATTATTTACACACGATAATTATCATTCAATGAAATATAATAACTCAGAAATCTTTGACCTATATTAATGAACAAAGAAATGACGAGTATGTTTAATAATAACGATGGCTAGGTATATAATATTAGCTCACAAAAATAATAATCTGATTCTGTCATGAAAAAAGTAATCTTATACATCGCATCAAGTTTGGATGGTATGATAGCCACAAGGCAAGGTGGAATTGACTGGTTAAATGCATCTAATGATTTATTGAACGAAAATCCTAATGCTTTTGGATATATTGATTTTTACAGATCAATCGGAATAACCATCATGGGTCATAATACTTATGAAGAAATACTTAGCTTTGATATTCCATTTCCATATCCTGATAAAATAAATTATATATTCACACGAACCGAACGTGAAGATGACCAAAATCCAGTCGAATTTATTACTGAAGATCCGGCTAAATTTGTACATGAATTAAAAAAAGATTCATTTGGTGGTGATATATGGCTGATTGGAGGATCACAAATAAATAAGTATCTCCTAAATGCCGATTTAATTGATGAAATAATACTTTCTATTCATCCAGTCATAATTGGTTCAGGGATCCCACTATTCGCAGAAGGAACCTGGAAAAAGGATTTTGAAATTATTGAAACGATCAATTTTGAAAATATTTTCATCCAGATTCATCTAAGAAAAAAGAAATACAAATAAAGAATTTATCTGCGTAATGAGATAAAGGATGTTTGTAAATTAAAACATCAACGCCTGTATATTTGGATTCACGAAGCTATAAAACGTCAATGCTATTTTATCCTCCAAAATTACATCTGGCAACAGGTCGATGAAATAAAATCATTATATTTAGCGCACTAATCATAGATTAAATTAAGAAATCAATGAATACATATAAAGCATATCGAACTCGTGAAGCAGAAGGTGAATATCTTTCTGAAGTAAAAGAAATATCATTCGATGACTTGCCCTGCAATGATGTTCTAATCAAAGTTGCATACTCTGGAATTAATTATAAAGATCTCTTATCTGTCAAAGGAAATAAAGGTGTAACTAAATCATATCCACACACTGCTGGCATTGATGCCGCAGGAACAGTTGTAAATGATAAGAGCGGGCAGTTTATGAATGGTGAAGAAGTCATAGTGATGGGCTATGATTTAGGAATGAATACAGATGGTGGTTTTGCTGAATATATATCTGTTCCTTCGGACTGGGTATTACGTAAACCTCATAAATTCACACTTAAACAGACTATGGAAATTGGCACAAGTGGCTTTACTGCCGCTTTGGGTATATCTAAAATGATACAGATGGGAGCAAAACCTGAGAATGGCCCAATGATTGTAACCGGTGCAACGGGGGGAGTTGGTGTTTATGCCGTACAAATCTTAAGCGCAATGGGGTTTGACGTATGGGCAGTAACCGGGAAAAAAGAATCAGAAGAATTATTGTACACTTTAGGTGCTCAGTCGGTTCTCTCAAGAGAAGAAATTAATGTTGCAAAAGAAAAACCATTGGTAAGACCTCGTTGGGCAGGAGGCTTGGATACGGTTGGGGGCGACACATTAGTAAACTTACTAAAACAATGCAAAAAATCAGGTTCTGTAGCTACTTGCGGGAATGTTGGTGGCATGGAACTAAATATGACAGTACTCCCCTTTATTCTAAATGGTATAAATCTGTTAGGAATTAATGCAGCAGATACACCAATGGACCATCGCATAAAAGTATGGAGATTGTTAGAAAAATATGCAAAACCAAATATAGTCAGTAAATCGGGTAAAGAAATAGCTCTTGATGAAATAGCTAAAGCCATTGATTCAATGAGTAACAGCTCTCATACTGGTCGTTTTCTGATCAAGCTATAATAAATAAAAAGAGGTTGGTATAAATTTATACCAACCTCTTTTTATTTATTAGTATTCAGCTATAAGATTAATTAGATGCTGAATCTTGTTGCGTAGTAACTGGTGTTTCAAAACCTGGAGCTGCTAGAGCAGGATCTGTTTGAGCAGCTTCATTTACTTGATTTACAATTTCAGAAGCTGTATTCGTTTGATTCTTCGGCAAAGCCCAAGAAGAAAGAATACAAAGAATCATGATTGTACCGGCAAGAGTCCAAGTTGCTTTTTCAAGAAAATCAGCAGTTTTTGGAGCACCCATAATTTGATTAGATGAAGAAAATCCTGCAGATAGACCTCCTCCCTTAGAGTTTTGAACTAAAACAATAAGGACCATCAAGATCGAAGCAACAAGGATGAAAATAGTTAATGCGGTATACATCTTAATGTTGTTTTTTTATGTTAGCAATTAATATTTCTAAATATCTGATTTGATCAGCAAAGTAAACACTTTTTTTTGGATATTTCAAACTTAGACTTTTAATTATTTCCAAAGCTTTTTCATATCGCTTTTGTTTAATATATATTTTAGCCAGACTCTCTGTAAGCAGGTCATCTTCTGAAGGTTCAACATCAATCATCGAATATGATTCAGTTGTTTCTATTTTCTCTTCTTCCACCTGATCACAGACAACAGAAACTGCTTCTTTGAGGTTATTTTCCGATTCAGAAAAAGAGATAAACTGATCAATCAGATCTTGATGTTCCAATTTAGGCTCTGAAGCAGAATCTTTATCTTCAATCATCAATGTATTCAAGTAATCCGCAGCTGCATAGACCTGCTGTTCAATACACAAATCAACAACATCTTCCTCATCAGCCAACTCTTCTTCATCCAAAAGTTTATAATTTGGAGGACTTAGCTTATTCGTGTTAAAAAACGAATCAATCAGATTTAATGCATCTATGGTAGTAATCTCCTTACAAGGAAGCTGACTACTTCTATCAAGATAGTTCTGATATACACTACTCCACCCTAAATGAGTATTAGCAAGAAATCTAAACAACAGTGCTTTGTCTTGTATTAGCAATGCTGTTTTTTTTAAAACAGCAACAAATTGCACATCATGATCTTCCTGAAGTTTTTTAAGATAAACCAATCTGGCTAAATCAAAAGCAGGATATTCATTGATTACATTAATGAGAAAATCAGTTTGAATAGCCGAATTTTCTTTTAGATGCCTATAGAATAATTCTTTCGAGTTCATAAATTTACCAGTTAGCTACTGTTGCATTAAATATCTGATCCGTTAGCTCTTCAACAATTTTCTTAATCAACTCATCCTGAACCTGGTTCAACATCAAATTACTATTAAAGTCCTGAAAAGCACTAAAAGTCTGTTCAAAATCCTGACTTGGATCAACTTTATTTGTAAACTTAACGTTAACAGCTACAGTCAACCGCGTAATCGCAGCATATGCGTCTGCCTGAACAGCCTGGGGTGTAAGATCATATCGTGTGATAGAACCTTCAATAAGCAAATCACCACCTGTCTTAACAAAGTTCAATCGGGTTTGGTTAGCAAAGCGATCTTTAAGCCCCTCATCAAAGGCAATCGCAAGAGGAGTATAAACTAATGGTGCCTTAATTGGAAAATTCTCAATTGTTATAGTTTTAACTTTCGTATAATCGATCGAAGCCCCATTAAATTTATAGGAAACATAACAGGATGTAAACAACACCACTGTCAGAAGATAAAGTATCTTATTTCTCATTAATCAAGTTATTAATCTAATCCATATTCTTTTATTTTCCGATACAAGGTCCGTTCAGATATTTTAAGTTCTGCTGCTGCAGGCTTACGCTTTCCCTTATACTTATGAAGCGCTCTGATTATAGCATCCTTTTCCATATCTTCTAATGATATAGAATCATCCTGGATCTCTTCTGTATCAGTAAACTCGTCAATATGGGAATGCTCATGAATATCATGAATCTCAATAGTAGGCTGTGATATAATAGGAGTCAAAGCTGTTTCTGTTTTAGCAGGAACCGTAGATGCTTGTACCTGAATATCCTTCGTCCTCTGATTTTTACCAATTAACTCATGCACAATCGCTTTCAAATCATTAACCTCCTTTTTCATATCAAATAAAATCTGATAAATCAACTCACGTTCTTTCTCGAAATCATGAGATTCCTCCCTTTTTGATTGCACAACAGGAAGAAGAGCTTTTTGACTTTCTGGTAGATAATAACTCAATATTGAAGGTGTAATTTCGCGCTCTGTTTCAATAATAGAAATTTGTTCTGCTATATTTTTAAGCTGCCGTACATTACCGGGAAAAGCATAATGCATTAATTCCTTTTTTGCCAACTCTGTAAGCTGCACAGGTGGCATTCTGTATTTTTGAGAAAAATCAGACGCAAACTTTCGGAAAAGCATTAAAATATCCTCACCTCGATCTCTTAAAGGTGGTATTTGGATAGGCACCGTATTTAAGCGATAAAAAAGATCTTCCCGGAATTTACCATCCCGGATAGCCTTTATCATATTTACATTCGTAGCAGCAACAACTCTCACATTGGTTTTTTCAACCTTAGAGGATCCCACACGCATGTATTCACCCGTTTCCAAAACACGCAATAATCTGGCTTGAGTAGCTAAAGGTAATTCACCGGCTTCATCTAAAAAGATTGTCCCGTTATTGGCATATTCAAAATATCCTTTTCTATCATTTAAAGCTCCCGTAAACGATCCTTTTTCATGCCCAAATAATTCAGAATCAATGGTACCTTCAGGAATTGCACCACAGTTCACAGCAATGTAAGGCCCATGCTTTCTGTGACTAAACTGATGTATTATTTGAGGAAAGTTCTCTTTACCCACTCCACTTTCACCAGTAATTAGAACTGAAAGATCTGTAGGGGCTACCTGAAGTGCGATATCTAAAGCACGATTTAATCCTTCAGAATTACCGATAATTCCAAAACGCTGCTTTACAGAGATAAGATCCGGTTTCGCCATATATTATAGAATTCATTTTTAATACAACTACAAAGATAATCAAAATATTAGAACACAGAATCCTAAACAATCGAAAGATAAACAGAATAAATACATTAGAATTCAAACAAAATATATTGATACATTCATCATCTTCCTGATATAAAATTTAGAGCTAATCGTATTTTTAAGAACATTTACACATTCCACAGAAAGAATATTGTACTTTTGTATGTTATTTATTAAATAGCTATATGCATTCTCTGATAGGATCTATAGTTTATTTTTAGCTGCAAAGCTCATTTTTAATTCCTAAACATACAGGTAATGATTAACAAAGTTCGACCAAAAAAATTTCTCGGCCAGCACTTTCTGACAGACTTAACTATAGCTGAACGTATTGCCGATACTCTATCCGAATATAAGCAACTTCCCGTTCTTGAAGTTGGACCGGGAATGGGTGTACTTACTCAATTCATGATTGAAAAAGGATACAACCTGACAGTTGTCGAACTTGACCGAGAGTCAGTCCCCTACCTCAAACAGCATTTTCCTGCATTAGCTAATCGAATTATTGAAGCTGATTTTCTTACTCTTAATTTGAAAGAATTATTCAAAGAAGAATTTTGCCTGATCGGTAATTACCCTTATAATATATCAAGTCAGATCTTCTTTAAAGTATTAGAAAACAAAGAGATTATTCCGGTTTGTTCGGGCATGATTCAAAAAGAAGTTGCTGAGCGTATGGCCGCTAAACCCGGAACGAAAGCCTATGGAATTCTAACAGTACTCATGCAGGCATATTACGACATCGAGTATTTATTCACAGTATCAGAACACGTATTTAATCCGCCTCCAAAGGTTAAATCAGCTGTAATTCGCATGGTGCGAAACGATAGTAAAAAAATGATTTGCGACGAGAAACTATTCAAAACGGTAGTTAAAACATCTTTTAATCAACGAAGAAAAACGCTTCGTAATTCATTAAAAGCACTTTGCGGTAAAGAGTGTCCTGTTTTCGAACAGGAGTTATTCAACAAACGCCCGGAACAGTTATCTGTTGATGCATTTCAGGATCTAACCAACTTGTTGGCACCATATATTATCACTCAACAAAAATAGAATCAAAACTTAATACATAAATACGAATATGAATATGTTTGAACCAAATAAAGAGTTTATAGGAAAGTTGCAGTCATGTATTTCAGAAAAGAATGATCATGATACGCTCGAACTCCTAGAAGGACTTCATGCGGCAGACATAGCGGAATTATACAACGAACTCGATGTAGAAGACGCCAAATATTTGTATTTACTCTTAGAAGGAGAGAAAGCTGCCGACGCATTGATGGAGCTGGATGAAGATGATCGGGAAGAACTTCTCGAATCCGTTCCAAGTGAAATCATTGCCCGACACTTTGTCGATAATATGGACACGGATGATGCCGTTGAGCTGATCCGCGAATTAGATGAAGATGAGCAAGAAGAAGTCTTATCTCATATAGAAGATATAGAACAGGCAGGAGACATTGTAGATTTGCTTAAATACGACGAAGACACTGCCGGCGGGATCATGGGTACAGAAATGATTATTGTGAATGAAGAATGGAGTATGCCCGAGTGTCTCAAAGAAATGCGTAATCAGGCAGAAGAAATGGAGAATATATATCATATATATGTCATTGATGAAGATGATAAATTAAAGGGGATTTTCCCTTTAAAGAAGATGATTACCAGCCCTTCTGTTTCACGCGTAAAACATGTGATGGTCAAAGATCCTATTTCGGTAAAAGTAGATACTCCAATCGATGAGGTCTCTCACGTATTCGAAAGATATGACCTCGTTGCAATTCCTGTAATTGACAGTATCGGGCGATTAGTCGGACAAATCACTGTCGACGATGTCATGGATGAAATGATCGAACAATCCGAAAGAGACTATCAGTTAGCATCAGGTATCTCACAAGATGTAGAATCATCTGATAATGTATTAGTACAAACCAGCGCCCGTTTACCCTGGTTGGTAATCGGAATGATTGGCGGACTGAGCAATTCTGTTATTCTCGGAAAATTCGAATCTTTTTTTGCTACAAATCCCAAAATGGCACTTTTCATCCCATTAATTGGCGGCACAGGAGGAAATGTCGGAATCCAATCATCTGCAATCGTCGTACAAGGTCTGGCAAACAAAACTTTGAATATTAGCAAAATCTGGGTTCAGGTAATCAAAGAATCGGCTGTTGCACTTATAAATGCAAGCATGATTTCACTTTTAGTATTCCTGTACAACTGGTTTATGTTCGGAACAAACACAGTCACCTATTCTGTCTCAATCTCTCTTTTTGCCGTAGTTATGTTTGCCTCTATATTCGGAACATTAGTTCCATTAACATTAGAGAGATTTAAAATAGATCCGGCAATAGCAACCGGTCCGTTCATTACAATAACAAATGATATTATCGGCATGCTTATATATATGGGTGTTAGCTCATTATTATCGTAAATAACAGCATATAATTTATGTAATATATAATTTTTTATGTTTATTTGCGAACAGAAGTAATTTACTCAAACAATTCAGAGATACTATGATGGATGCGCAAGAAACCAAGGATACTCTTTTAGAAGAGAACCTTGAAAGCTCACTGGATCAGCAATCAGCTGTAGATGTAGAAGTAGCATTCGAACAATATGCTACGAAATCAGAAGTCATTAACCGGATGAATACCCTTTTGGCGGAAAACATTGAAAAGGTTAAATCAGAAATCGATTACTTAAAACTATGCTACTACAAATTGCGAAAGCAAGAAGTAGATGAAGAGCATACGAGATTTTTAGAAGAGTCGGGATCCGAAGAAACATTCAATCCACAAAAAGATGAAACGGAAGAAGTCTTCAAGGAACTTCTGAACCAATTCAAAGAAAAAAAAGCTCTGCTTCTCAAAGAGAGACAACAACTTAAAGAAGATAACCTTGCCCGCAAACTCAAACTCATAGACGAACTGAAGCAATTGACTGAAGACGCCGATGATGTAAGTAAAAAATATCAGGATTTCCAAACTATCCAGCTTAACTGGAGAGAAATCACCGATGTGCCTCAAAGCGAAGTTGCTGAGCTTTGGAAACAATATCACCATTACGTAGAAAAATTCTACGAACTGCTTAAGATAAATAAAGAGCTTCGGGATTACGACTATAAACGTAATTACGAGTTAAAAACAGCTTTATGCGAAGCTGCCGAAAAAATAATCGATGAAGAAGATGTCGTTTCTGCCTTTCATCAACTTCAAAAACTTCATGAAGAATGGAGAGAAATCGGTCCTGTTTCCAAGGAACTGAGAGATGAGTTGTGGAACCGTTTCAAAAACGCATCTACAATGATCAACAAAAAGCATCAACAATATTTTGAGGATCTTAAAATTAAAGAAAAGCAAAGTGAAGTTGATAAGATTCGTCTTTGCGAAAAGGTCGAGGCTCTTTTAAACGAACAACCTGCTAATTTCGCAAAATGGGAAGAAGCGACCCAGATCCTTTTAGAGGCACAGGCTGAATGGAAAACACTTGGATTCGCACCTAAAAAGATCAATAATGCACTGTACGAAAGATTCCGCACTGCTTGTAATAAGTTTTTTGATACCAAAGGTGAATTCTACACTTCCGTTAAAGCTCAATTAGAGACAAATCTAAAACGTAAAATTGCTCTGTGCGAGAAAGCAGATGCTTTGAAAGAAAGTACCGAATGGCGAAAAACGACAGATAAACTTATCGCTCTCCAAAAAGAGTGGAAAACAATTGGTGCTACATCCAGAAAACACTCTGATGAGGTATGGAAGCGATTTATTTCTGCTTGTGACTTCTTCTTCGATCGCAAAAACAAAGAGCAATCTAGTCTTAAAGATGTAGAAAAAGAAAATCTTGAAAAGAAAAAAGAACTTATTGAAGAATTAAAATCAATTGACAAACAGGATTTAACGACTCAAAAAGTACGCGATATTATCACCAGATTCAATGCAATCGGGCACGTGCCTTTCAAAGACAAAGACAAAGTCTACAAAGAATTCCACGCACAGGTCGATAAGTGCTTTGCCTCTTTAAATGTAAGTAAATCAAAACATAGAATTGATTCATTCTCTGCATCTGTCGAGCAATTAAACGCTGAAGACAACAAATCAAATCTGCTGAGAGAAAGAGATAAATTGATGCGCCATTTTGAACACATTCGTAATGAACTCAAGACATATGAAAACAACATCGGATTTTTGAGTTCATCAAGTCGTTCGGGCAATAGTTTAGTCAAAGATCTGGAAAAGAAAATTGAGAAACTGAAAGAAGAAATGAATGTAATCGTTCAGAAAATAGAAATCATCGACAATAAATTGAATTAGAATGAGTAAAGAAATAGAATGGTCTGAATTAGGTTTTGGTTATATGCCTACTGACTTCAATGTTCGCTGCCATTTCAAAGATGGGGAATGGGGAAACATTGAGAAATATGACACAGAATATATCAATTTAAACATGGCTGCTACTTGTCTGCACTATGGACAGGAAGCTTTCGAAGGACTAAAAGCTTTTCGGGGCAAGGATGGTAAAATCCGAGTGTTCCGCTTAGAAGAAAATGCAAAAAGACTTCAGCACTCTTGTGATGGTATTAAAATGGCTAAACTTCCCTTAGAGAAATTCAAAGAGGCAGTTTTTCAAGCAATCAAGTTAAATGAGCGATTTGTTCCACCTTATGGTAGCGGAGCATCCTTATATATTCGTCCGTTACTTATTGGCACAAGTGCTCAGGTAGGCGTTAAACCATCTAAAGAATACCTTTTTGTAATATTCGTCACACCGGTAGGACCTTATTTCAAAGCTGGATTCAAACCAACTCCAATGGTGATTCTTCGCGGATATGATCGTGCAGCTCCACTCGGTACAGGTAAATATAAAGTGGGTGGAAACTACGCAGCAAGTTTGGCTGCCGGAGAGAGAGCTCACGAATTAGGTTATTCGGCTGTCTTGTTTTTAGATGCAAAAGAGAAAAAGTACATTGATGAATGTGGACCTGCAAACTTTTTTGCTATTAAAAACAACACATACATTACACCTAAATCAGAATCAATCCTTCCGTCAATCACCAATGACAGTTTGATGAAATTAGCTGAAGCAATGGGTTTAAATGTAGAAAGAAGACCAATTGCAGAAGATGAACTATCGACATTTGATGAAGCCGGTGCATGCGGTACAGCAGCTGTAATCAGCCCTATCGAGAGAATTGATGATATTGACGAAAACAAATCATACATTTTTTCAAAAGACGGGAAACCCGGACCAATCAGTGAAGCTCTTTACAATAAGCTTCGCGCGATACAATACGGGGACGAACCAGATATTTTCAACTGGAATTCAATTGTAGAATAAAATAAAAAGCCATCTGTAAGCTCATCTTACAGATGGCTTTATTTGTAATCGGAAACGGCCTGTGTAAATCAATCACGGTATATGAATAATTTTATGAAAAGTTTCAGTATTTCTTTCTTTTATTATCTTTGTAAGTAAAGCAAATGCTATATATCAAATTTAAAAACAGAAAAAAATCACATATGGAAGATAACTTTTTGAAATTAGAAGAAGAGATCATCAAAATGCTAAAAACAGTATATGATCCGGAGATACCTGTAGATGTTTATGAATTGGGACTCATTTACAAAGTTGATATTGATGACGAAAAGAATGTAAAGATAGACATGACGCTTACTGCACCAAACTGCCCAGCCGCCGATTTTATTCTTGAGGATGTGCGTATGAAAGTCGAATCTGTACCAGAGGTCAAAAGTGTTGATATCCAATTAGTATTTGAGCCGGAATGGGATAAAGACATGATGAGCGAGGAAGCTAAATTAGAACTGGGTTTCTTATAAGATGAAAAATAAATATATATATTTCGCTTCAGACACTCATTTTGGAGCAAAGTATTTTAAAGATCCTATCGAAAAGGAGCGTATATTCGTTCGCTGGCTAGATTCAATTAAAGAGGATTGCGCCAAGTTATATTTATTAGGCGATATGATTGACTTTTGGTATGAATTCAAAACAGTCGTACCCAAAGGATATACCCGCTTTCTTGGAAAAATAGCCGAATTTACTGATTCCGGGATTGAAGTGCACTGGTTTACCGGAAATCATGATATCTGGATATTCGACTATATTACAAAAGAAACCGGCGCAATTGTCCACCGCCAGCCTCTGTTAACCGAAATCGGGGGTAAACAATTCTTTTTAGCGCATGGAGACGGACTAGGAGATAATTCCAGAATATTCAAATTCCTGCGTTCCTTATTCCATAATAAAACATTACAGAAGATGTTTACATGGATCCATCCCCGCTGGTCAGTAAGTTTTGGGCTAAACTGGTCTAAACATAGCCGTGAGTCGAAATATGAGGACGAATTCTTAGGAGAAAACAAGGAGCACCTTATTCTATTCGCAAAAGAATATCTCAAAAATCATCATGCCGACTATTTTATTTTTGGGCACAGACATATATTATACGATTTAATGCTCACAAAAAACAGTCGGGTCTTAATTATCGGAGACTGGATTTCCTACAATTCTTTCGCTGTATTTGATGGCGAAAATATTTGGCTTGATCAATATGAAATATAAAACAAAGCAGATTTTGATACTATCTATCGGAATCTGCTTTGTTTGTATTTCCGATACACAACACATTATTAATTCTACTGTGCATTTATTTCTTTAAAAATAGTCATTTTGCAACACTCATGTTACAAAATGATCGTATTTGGACCATTTCTGCGGACGTATGATACACAAAAACAAGCTCTTATACAAATTTTTCTGACAAAAAAATATCTATAACCAATCCAAACAAGCGATTAATCATTTTGATGTTTAAGTATGTTAATATATAGCGATTTAACAGTGTATTTACAAGCAAACTGCATACAAAACTAAAAATACTCTTTCTTTTTCACACAACATTAAATTTTAACTATAGCAGTATATATAATTTAACTATCACTCAATTGACTAAACCAGCGATAAATAGGGAAATCCCTGAATTCATAAGGCAATCCTCACAATCATAGTTAAAAATTTTAGCATATCATTTTCACAAATCTATTGCATTCCGGCTTGCATATTAAGGGGGTCCTTCCTATATTTGCAACACTTAGTTGTAACATTTAATAAAGTTACATAACACATAATACTGAGTTCTTTTTATTTATAAATAATAGCGGTTTTAAAATCACTAAATTATTAATTTATGATGACAAACAATCAAAAGTTAATCAACTGGGTTAACGAATGGGCTGAGATCATGCAACCAGATAACGTATACTGGTGTGACGGATCAGAAGAAGAAAGCACTCGTCTTTTGGACGAAATGGTAGCTAAAGGTGTAGCAGTTAAACTAAACGAAGAAAAACGTCCTGGTTCTTACTACTTCCAGTCAGACCCAAGTGATGTTGCTCGCGTTGAAAACAGAACATATATTTGTACAGAAACAGCTGAACAAGCTGGTCCAACAAACAACTGGGCAGATCCTAAAGAAATGCGCGCTACAATGTTAGAACTTTACAAAGGCTGTATGAAAGGTCGTACAATGTACGTTATTCCTTTCTCTATGGGTCCTCTAGGTTCAAACATCGCTCACATTGGTGTTGAGATCACTGACTCAGCTTACGTTGTTGCTTCTATGCGTATCATGACTCGTATGGGTAAAGCAGTTCTTGACGTACTAGGTGAAAATGGCGATTTCGTTCCATGTGTTCACTCTGTAGGTGCTCCTCTAGAGCCAGGTCAGGAAGACGTTAAGTGGCCTTGTGCTCCTATCGAGAAAAAATATATCACTCACTTCCCAATCACTAAAGAAATTTGGTCATTCGGTTCAGGTTACGGTGGAAATGCATTGCTAGGTAAAAAATGTTTCGCTCTTCGTATTGCTTCTGCAATGGCTAAAGAGCAAGGATGGTTAGCTGAGCACATGTTGATCTTAGGTATCACAAACCCTAAAGGTGAGAAAAAATATATCGCTGCTGCATTCCCAAGTGCATGTGGTAAAACAAACTTGGCAATGTTGATCCCAACAATCCCAGGTTACAAAGTAGAAACTGTAGGTGATGATATCGCTTGGATGAAATTCGGTGCTGATGGTCGTCTTTACGCTATCAACCCAGAAGCTGGTTTCTTCGGTGTTGCTCCTTTCACTTCTATGGATACAAACCCTAACGCGATGTTGTCTTGCCGTGCAAACACATTGTTCACAAACGTTGGTTTGACTCCTGACGGTGATATCTGGTGGGAAGGTATCGGACATGATTGTCCTGCTGGTACAATTGACTGGAAAGGTCGCGTATTCGATCCAGCATCTGGCGAGCCTGTAGCTCACCCAAATGCTCGTTTCGCTGCTCCTGCTAACCAATGTCCATGTATCGACGAACAATGGGAAAATCCTGCAGGTGTTCCAATCTCAGCAGTATTATTCGGTGGACGTCGTCCTTCTACTGTACCTTTGGTTCACGAAGCTGCAAGCTGGAATCACGGTGTATTCATGGGATCTATCGTTGGTTCTGAAGTAACGGCTGCTGCTATCGGTTTGAAAGCTGGTGTACGTCGTGACCCATTCGCAATGTTGCCATTCTGTGGTTACAACATGGGTGACTACTTCGGTCACTGGATTGAAATTGGTAAAAACGCTCCTAACAAAGAAGTTCTTCCTAAATTCTTCTTTGTTAACTGGTTCCGTAAAGATGACGGTAAATTCTTGTGGCCAGGTTACGGTGAAAACAGCCGTGTACTAGCTTACATCCTTGACCGTTGTGAAGGTAAAGGTGAAACAGTTGAGACTCCAATCGGAAAAGTTCCTGCTAAAGGTGCTCTTAACATTGAAGGTCTTGGTATGACTGATGCTCAATGGGATGCTGCTATCGCAGTTCGCAAAGATGAGTGGGAACACGAAATCTCATTAATCGATGAGCATTATGCTAACTTTGGAACTCACCTTCCAGCTGAACTTGCAGAAGAGTTGAAAAACTTGAAAGCTCGTTTCAACGCGTAATATCTTTCGTTTGAAGATATACAACTAACTATATTATTTGGAAAGAGCACTCTTCGGAGTGCTCTTTTTTTTTGTACTTGTTTAAATATGTCCCGCACTTAAAGATTCAAATACCCGAAAAAGAACTACCCGATTTAATTTATAAAACTGTCAACCAATTCCAGTATAAGTCAAGATGCCTTATCTATTTGATTTTACATACGTATCAAAATAATTTTACATACGTATGTAAATATTTTTTGATACGTACCAACGTGAACGTAGATACGTATTAAAATCTTGCGGGGTTCAATTTACCCGAAAAAGATACGGTGTATCTTTCTAAACTTACGGTATATCTCTAAAAAGAAACGGTGTATCTTTTTAGAGATATACCGTTTCTTTTCAAAGATATGCTCATAACACTACCCGGAGTTTTGTGTTTTGAATTGTCACAATTGTCACCGGAACTATAATCAACTATTCATCAGGAAAATAAGTGTGACAATTGCCCTGTTTTCAATTATCACCCAATTGTCACCAATCGGCATCTATTGTCACCGGTTTTTGCCTTATTTATACATTCCATATATTTACTACCAGTGTTTCATTTTTCAATTGCCATATTGCAATATTAACGAAATGGCATAATAAACAATTACAAATAAGATACTTAACCTATTGCAATTCATATTGCAATTGAATGGCAATTCGGCCAATTGCAATAGGTCTCTCTGTCGGGAAAACCATTAAGGCAAATATCAACTGAAAATTCAATCCCAGCTATAAAAAGTTCACTCAATGTGCATAAATTCAGTTATCAACAAACTGTTAATAACACACCTCCTTATACATCAACACTTTATCGCAAAGCAAAACTTAGTTATAAACAAAATGTTGATAACTATGAAATATAAACAATCGTATGAATAACACGAAAATCCTTAGTAACTTTGCATAAAACATACACAATTAAACCCCAGCATGAAGAGAAAAATTGAAATC
>JBOFKE010000114.1:0-3014 GCA_051657185.1 Bacteroidales bacterium
AATGTTTTGTTTGTAATTTATTTTAATATAAGTTTGTTTTTGTGTTGAATGAGTTTCTTTATACTCATTCTCCTGATATTTGGATTTTTTCAAATATTCGCTTCAAAATTAGCAAAATTGTAACTATTACAAAATAATACAAGGGAAAATTGCAGAAAACATCTCCCAGATAAATTTCTCCTGATATGGATGATATAATTATTCGGCTTAAAGAAGGAAATGAAACCGCTTTTACAGAGGTTTATAATAGGTATTCGAGACGACTTCACTATTTTGCGAATGAGTATTTGCAGAATAGTGATGAGTCTATGGATATTGTTCAAAACGTCTTTATCCAACTTTATGAGAGTGCTCCGGGTTTGGATGCTGATTCTAATCTTGAGGCTTTTCTTATTACATCGACTAAGAATGCTTGTATAAGTCAGCTCCGAAAAAATAAAGTGAGGCAACAATATTTTCAATCTACGGTACAAAATATGGAATTGGAGCTGAATCTCAAAGCGCTGGAGGCTTTTGAGTATTCTGATGTAACGTTCAATGAAGTGCGTGAAAGCGTAAAAACGGCAATTGAGGAGTTACCGCCTAAATGTAAAGAGGTATTTCTGATGAGCCGGCAAAAACAAATGAAGTATCAGGAGATTGCTGAGGTGCTGGATGTGTCGAAACGTACCGTCGAGCGGAGAATGACTGAGGCTTTGGGCTTGCTTAAGTCTAAACTGAAGGAGTTTTTTATTCTGCTTATCGTATTTGATATTCTGTTTTAAATAATTGTTTTAGAGTTATATATAGAGGAAGATTTGTAAGATGTAGAAAAATAATTTAAGAAAGTTGATTTTTTTTGTCGGTTCCGTGTGAGCTGATGCGTCTTTATTACAGAAAGGGATTTTTAGAGCTTATAAAATTGAGATCTGTCAGTTCTCTATAACAGAATGAAACGAGACAGCAGGTCTATTAAATGATTTTTAAATGAAAGAGATTATTTCAAAGTATTTAAATCATGAAGCAACCGAAGATGAGTTACTTCACTTGAATACATGGTTAGAAGAATCGGAGGAGAATAAGGAAGAGTTATTCCGCTTAAAGAATGCATATGTTCTTACGAATGTTTTGAGTTTTGCCGATAGCATAACTATCGAAAGCAGAGCAGAGGAGCGTCAACAGGTTAAAAGACGGAGGTTCTCTTTTTATCCATTCGCTAAATACGCAGCCGTTGTTTGCGGTACGGCTATTCTTTCTATCGGTTATATGATGATGAAAGATTACAATAAAGCCGGTGTCATGCAAACGCTTACTGTAAATGAAGGTGAGAGAGCTCAACTGACTTTAGCTGATGGTACTCAAATCTGGTTAAATGCGAATACGGTCATATCGTATCCGGATGATTTTAATCGTAAAAACCGGTCAATTAATCTGAAAGGTGAGGCCTATTTTAAGGTTGCTAAGAACAAAGATTTACCATTTGTCGTCAATACTGAAGATATTGATGTAAAGGTGTTAGGAACCGAGTTTAACGTTAAGGCGTATAATGACGAAAATACGGTCGAAGTTCAGGTGGCAGAGGGTAAAGTTCAGGTTTATCAGGATAATGCGGACAGTGCTTATTATTTGACTGCTAATGAAATGATCACGTTTAATAAATCAGATAGTCAGTTTACTGAAACTCCATTCGATGGCAGAGCTGAGGATTGGAGAGCTGGTAAATATGTCTTTAATAATAAGCCTCTAAGTCTTATAATCAGACAATTGGAACGTATCTATGCCGTTCATTTTATCGTAAATGATAAAAAACTTTTAGATGAAATCTATTATGGAGAGGTGAATGTGAATGATCCGATTTCTAAAATAATGGAAATCATATCTATCAATGGCAGATTTAATTACGCTATTAATGACAAACAAATAATTATCTATAACAATTAACCTACAATATGCCTATGAGATAACGCTTTGATAGCTCAACCTTTCTAAAAACAATTATTATTTTTCGGGGATTTTCCCTTTAACCTTACAAATCTTATTTAGAACATGAGACTAAATTCTAAGAGAAGAATTTTAGCATTACTTTGCTGTGCTTATATGGGCGCTATGAGTGTTTCTGCTCAAAAAGTATCGCTAAAAGCTAATGACCTTTCAGTCGGAGAAGCTATAGAATCATTGAAAAAGCAAACGGGATATTCAATATGGTATAAGCAAAATGAATTGAATATCAATGTGAAAGTAACGATCGATGCCAAGGATAAACCATTTGATGAAGTTCTGAAGACAGTATTGAAAGACCAGTCCGTTGATTTCGAAATAAAAGGGAACTATGTGACTATTTATAAAGAAAATCAGGCTCCGGTAAAGAAAGGCAAAGAAAAAACGATCAAAGGTGTCGTTTTAGATGAAGCAGGAGAACCTTTGATTAGTGCTGCCGTGGCGATTAAAGGGACAACAGAAGGTACGGTGACTGATTTTGATGGTAATTTTACGTTGAAGGCAGCTCCGGGACAAACACTTATTATTACTTATGTTGGCTATCAGCCTAAAGAAATATTGATAGGAGCAGAGGATACTTACAATGTTAAGTTAAGTACAAATGCTCAGAATCTTAAAGATGTCGTTGTAACGGCTATGGGTGTCAAGAAAAACGTAAGATCTATTACGTATTCGACTCAGGGACTTGACACAAAGGAATTGGTTACGGTGAAAAGCGGTAACTTTACAAATTCTATTTCCGGTAAAATATCGAACGTAAACGTTCAGCAATCCTCAGGGGGTGCCGGCTCCGCAAACAAAATCGTTTTACGTGGGAATAACTCTTTGAATGGTACCGGGTCTCCGTTGATCGTCATTGATGGTATGCCTGTTTCAAATTATAATCCTCACTCTTCTACGGATCAGGGTGCTTTCGGTGGTGTTTCTTTAGGTGCGGATGGATTATCGTCTATTAATCCGGATGATATCGAAGATATGCAAATTCTGAAAGGTCCTTCGGCTGCTGCTTTATATGGTAACCAGGCTGCTAACGGTGC
>JBOFKE010000115.1:0-5232 GCA_051657185.1 Bacteroidales bacterium
CAGGATAATAACCTGAACAGTTATCAAACACTGGCAGGCGGACAGCGTACAACTTATACGAAGCCTACTGCTAATGCAGCAAAAGGTGTTACGCTTTTCTTATCTCAATTAACAGATCCGGTTGTTGTAAAAGCAAAAGATCTGAAAGGAAAAGAGAAGATCCTTTATGTCGGGAATTCTGAGCTCATTCGTATTAATGACAATGATCTTTCAGAAATTTCGGTTTCCACAAAAGGGAAAGCCAATGTACATGAAGTTATCTGGAGATAATTTATTCCTTATATAAAAAACAGGATTATTACAAAGTATAAATACGAAGTAATAATCCTGTTTTATTTAGAATCAGCTGATGACTTATTTATTGCAAACATAGTATGCAAGAACTCGTTGCAGTCCCATTACATCCACACCTTTTTTTAATTCTTTCTGTAAAGGTGCAGATGAACCAGCTACCCATATCTTCAATTCACAATCCGCATCAAACGTTCCTGCAGATTCAACGGCAAAGTGATAAATCGACTTATACGGTATCGAATGGTATTCTTTCTTCGAACCCGTTATCCCTTGCGTATCCTGCATTATCAATCGCTTATTGGTAAAAACCCATTTATCCCGAAATATTTTAAATGCAGCCTGTACATCCTCTCCTTCAATTAAGATATCCTGAAACTCCCGTTGCAACTCGTTCGGATTTACCTCAGTCGCATTTCCCATAATATGATCAAAAATACCCATGCTGTAATTTTTTAGATTAGTTACTTTGTTGAATAACAAATATAGAGAAAAGAAGCTTGCAACAATAAAAAAAGGATTAAATCTCCGATTGCCATCAGAGACTTAATCCTTATCTTTCATAAACTATGTAACATTATAATACTATTCAGGATATTTTCCTTCTATTCGACCAGGTTTGATTTCTGCTATATTCGTAAATGGATTACGATTTGATTCTGTCAAAGTCAATTTCAAATATCTTCCCGCTTCATCATTTGACAAATTCAATAAAAATAGATTATTGCTTGCGGCTGATGAGAAAGATACGTTTCCTATTCTTTTCCAGGATCCCGAATTATCCGTTATATCAAAATCTGAACATATTTCATAATGTCCTGCTTTCGTATCTGAATTATTTGTTCTCCGATATGTTTCAATAGCAGAAATATTCTGCTCTTCTTTCATATCAATAATAATCCAATGTGGTAACGGGGCATTACCTGCATGCCACTGAGAGTGCCAGAATGTACCTAAATTCCCATCCAGTACAGCATCTTTACCTCCACCATCAGAAGCCGTTTCATCTGATACTGCTACAGCTTCCCAATCAGTACGATCAAAGGCCAGAAAGTCTGTTTTAGGGGAAATTGGTATTGGTTTAGACCATTCTGAATAAAAAGTATCTATCGCATTTTCTTCAGGTAGAAAAGCTGTCCGATAAGTAAAGGTATCACCTTCTGGTCTGCAATCTTTAATCTCAATGGTGTTTTCTCCATAAAGACGTACTTCCTTATCGTCATACTTCATTTCTAGAAAAGCATAGTTATTTGGAAGAATCGAATAATTTATTTGAAAACCATCCGCAATACTAAAAGAATTATAGCCTGCATTTTTTAATATTCTGTTATCTAATGATTTTAAATAATTCTCACCATAAGATGAAGCAAACAGTCGGGTTGGAAGAGATCGTTGATTAAAGCGATTCACATTAACAATCTCCAGATTATAATTACCCTCTGCCAAAGATAATTCTTGCATAAGCGAATCACGCACTGAAGCCTTCGATGCAAGATCTATAACTATCGAATCATTCCCATAATTATAATAGATGATACTCTTTTCAAAGTGTGAAATATCTTTATACCATAATTTCAAAATAATACGATTATTACCTGCCATTGCAACACAAGAATCAACTTGTTGCAAATATACTTTATCCACTCCGTCATGATACTCCTGATGTACCTCAAGATGACTCTCACAAGAAGCAAAGAAAGCACACATAAGTGTTATATATATAAATACATTCTTCATATTTTACCTATTTAATTAAAATCTATCATCACCATAAAACTTCATTTCACTTGATGAACCATATTCTTCTGAAAAAGAGAAATTACTTATACATTTCAACCTTATATGCGTATAAGCTTCTGCTTCTAATGGAACAGAAAATTCATGTCCTCTATTTAAAGCAATATCCAAATCCTCTTCATCAAAAGAGCCCATACCTAATGGCAGTCCTGATTTCTTTATGATTTTACAATTCATAATCTTAGTCCATCCTTCAAAAGAGCCATCAGTTGCGGGATCATTAGAGCCCCAAACCTCATATTCCTGAGCATTTCCACCTGCATAAAAGTGCATATAACTCATATTAGCCCATGCATACTGCCAAATAACGATACGTGATAATTTAACCTTTTTACCTAACTTCACAGATCCATACCAAGGTACTGTTGATTTATCAGGTCCTGGCCAGTAATCTCCGATATCACCATTATCCCACAGCTTTTTCATAGAAGAAATAGTTCCTGACGGAATATTATTGAAATAAATGTTTGGCATTATTTCAAATAATTTATAATCCAGTTCTGTTTCATACAATGGCTCCAGAGAGAATTCATGTTTCGGAGAATAGTTATGCCACTTATCTCTGATTTGAATCACAAAATTAGTCTCAACCGCATCTAAGCCGCGGATGGCGAATTCTCCATTTTTATTTTTAGAATAATAAGCATCAATAAGTATTGTATCATTCTCTGTAATCTGAGAAACGAAAATACCAATTGGATTCTCATATTCATTTTGCCATTTCACAAGCATACCTCCGAAATCGGGAGTCATTCTTACAGTTTCCTGAATCTGCAGAATCGGCGATTTTTGAGGATGTATTGAAACTTGTTTTACCTCCGAATAATTTTCGGATTTATCAACTACATACAAATCTATATTATAATCAATTTCATCCAAGAAACCTTCCACCAGAATAGAATCACTCAAATACGAAGAACGAACACGAAATTCTTTCCCACTCGAAATTGTATATTTTGCTTCTACTGCTTTAATATCGGGTTCATTAGGTATTTTGTACTTTATGATTGCACCACCGGCAATATTATTTATCCGGATATTAGCTTCATCCAGAGATGCAGGTGCAGTTTTATCATACTTATAAGGAAATCCTAAATCCTCCGTACAACTTGATAGTAAACCTATCAGTAACAATATATATATATTAATTCCTTTTCTCATTATTGTCATTTTTTTGTTATTACCAACCTTTCGTTTGCACCAAAAGCGGATTTTTCGTCAAATGGTCAAGACTGATAGGCCATAGATAATCCTTCTTACCAAACTGAGGTGTATAGCGAAGAATTTCATTATAGAAATCTTCTGCACTTTCCCCGTCTGTATTCCATCCTGAAATACCTTCATTGCCTATGCGTTCTAATTTCAACCAGCGTCTTAAATCCCAATAACGGTGCCCCTCAAAACTCAATTCGATCAGACGTTCCTGATGAACAATCTCACGGAAACCTTCTCTACTGGTTGGTTTTGACGGATTTACGGATAATGCCCATGATTCATCTACGCCTTTCAGACCAGCTCTTTCTCTGACTAAGTCAACATAATATTTAGCTTCTGCTGTCGGCCCGTTTACTTCATTTTCACATTCTGCATACAACAAATATAAATCCGCTAAACGAATCCTTGGGAATGGATATTTGATTGTTGTTAATGTACCACCAGACCCGCCTGTCATTTCTGTACGAATATTAACCAGTTTTTTAGGCATATATCCGGTACATGGCCACCATGCCTGATAACCACCCAGGTTTCCACATTCTTTTTTATAGAATTGTACAATATATGCATCATTACCTGCCATACCACTACCGTACCATTTACTTCTGTTAAATGCTAAAGCTCCATAAAAACGGGGTTCTCTATTCAGGTTAATCGCGGGTTGCTTGTCTGTAATATCAATATAACCCCCAAAACGTTCCTCCGGAATCGTTAATTCGGTCAGATTACGATCCGTCCAATCAGGATCTTCATTAATAGGGAGACCCTTATCTGTGTAAAACTGCTTAACTACTTTTAATGGAACATTTAATACTGCGGTCATTCCTCCCATTCCTAATGGAGTTCCGGAGAGCAACCTCGGCATACCTCTTGCTTGCAAAGATTGTGAAGCAGCCTGTACATCACCCCAAACAAGTTCTTTACTCCATCTTTCATCTGTCACACAGCCTCGGATCGTATGATCAACCAAACGTTCAGGACTCACATCGCCTTGTGCAGTATAAACATACAACATATTGTCTGCATTTTTACACTCATCCAGAGCTTCTTTACAAGCTTCAAGTGCCTTAGCCCATTTATCGGCAGAATATGCAGACATAAGCATTTTTCCATCCTTATTCATCCAGTCTGCCAGGTACTGATTCCCATTTAATAACGGGCTTGCTGCCATAGTCAATAACTTAGCTTTCATTGCTAAAGCCATCGATTTATTGAAGCGCCCACTTTCTTCAACCGGATTAAATACCTTTGTTGGCAGTGCCGGAATTGCCTCATTAAGCTTTGCTTCTACAAAAGCAACACACTCATCAATTGACGAACGGGCAAAACGAACTTCATCAGGTGTAGCATTTAAGGACAACTCTTTATCAATAACTGGTACAGGTCCATAATTACGGATAAGCATATAATAACAGAAAGAGAGAATACATTTAGATTCTGCAATCCAGCGCTGTTTGGTAGCAGGGCTTAAATTAGCAACTTTATCAATGTTATTCTGAAAAATATAACACTTCCGTATTGTTTTATACAATGTCTGATAATGATTTAAAATCGGAGCATTTGAATTTTGATAACCCAAAAGAAGCTTGTAAGCATCATGATAAACGAAGCCTTCCTTTAGAATTGCTTCAGGAGCCCAGAACTCGTCACTTCCCATGAATGCCGGACCTAAATCTGAAGTATTTTCGACAGGTATTCCTGCATAGCATGTAAGTAAATACCTTTCTGCGGTTGTTTCATCTGCAAATGCATGATCGAGTGTAGCTACATCGTCCGGAATTACATCCAGAAAGTCGCAGGATATATATAATAAGCATGAGCAAAATGCTAATATTCGAAATAATTTCATATTCGTATGTTTTTAAATGCCTAACTGAAAACCAAAGTTGAATACGCGTTGGATTGGATAACCTAACCCATTACCGCCCA
>JBOFKE010000116.1:0-9022 GCA_051657185.1 Bacteroidales bacterium
TTAAAAGAAGAGGGCGAACCATTACCGAATCTCATTATTATTGATGGTGGTAAAGGACAGCTGAATGCAGCAGTGGAAATACTGGATCAACTGGGATTAAGAGATAAAATACAAATCGTTGGTCTTGCAAAACGGCTCGAAGAGATCTTCTTTCCCGGAGATAGCATTCCGTTGTACCTGGATAAGAACTCAGAAAGTCTGAAACTGATTCAGCAGTTGCGGGATGAAGCCCATCGTTTCGGTATCACATTTCACCGAGATAAACGGAGTAAGTCGCAAACAACATCTGTATTGGACGAGATAAAAGGGATCGGCCCGCAAACAAAACAGAAAATACTAAGCCACTTTAAAAGTATCAAACGATTAGAGCAAGCTGAATGGAAAGAAGTAGAAGATCTGATCGGCACATCAAAGGCGCAGATACTAAAAAATGGACTTACAGCGAATAGTAAAAGATAATTTTGAGTAAGTTTGTAACAGACTCAGAAAAGCAAGATAGTTATGAGATTGGTCATACAGCGAGTAAGAAAAGCGAAAGTAGATGTTTCGGACGAAACAATTGCAGAGATTAATAAAGGCATGCTGATCCTTGTCGGAATAGAAGACAGAGATACGGAAAAAGATATCGAATGGGCGGCAAAGAAAATCGTTAATCTCCGAATTTTTGATGATACAGACGGTATCATGAATTGTTCAATTAAAGAGATCGACGGAGACATAATACTGGTAAGTCAGTTTACGTTGCATGCCTCGACAAAAAAAGGAAACCGTCCTGCCTATATAAAAGCTGCAAGACCGGAAATAGCTATACCTATCTATGAAAAACTGCGTACCGGGATAGAATCAAACCTGGAAAGAAATATTCAGACAGGTAAATTCGGTGCAGATATGCAGGTAGAGTTGATCAACGATGGTCCTGTAACTATTTTAATTGATACGCAAAATAAAGAATAGATATGGAAATTCAAGAAGCACAACAAGCCGTTGATAACTGGATCAAAACTTATGGTGTTCGTTATTTCAACGAACTAACCAACATGGTTCTGCTCCAGGAAGAAGTTGGCGAACTAGCTAAGATCGTAGCCCGCATTTACGGCGAACAAAACTTCAAAGAAAGCGATAAAGGCTACGATATCGAAGACGAAATGGGCGATGTTTTATTTGTTTTAATCTGTATGGCTAACCAAATGAATATCGACCTGACAAAAGCTTTTGAAAAGAATATACAGAAGAAAATCAATCGAGATAAAGACAGACATACAAACAATCCTAAACTTGTAAGCAATGAATAAGTACGAAGAAATGCTGAAAGGTTACACAACCGAACTTTCAGACGATGCAGTAAAATCAGCAGTAAAAGAGATTCTAAGCAAAAATATGGAAGCTGCAAAAGATAAAGAGGTATATAAACTTCTTTTCAATTGTATCGACCTTACTTCGCTTAATACAACTGATACAACTGAGCACATTGCAAACTTTACTAAGAAAGTAAATGAGTTTGAAACTGAATATCCACAATTGCCAAATGTAGCGGCGATCTGTGTATATCCGAATATGGCCGCTGTTGTAAACAGCAATCTGGAAGTTAGCAACGTTAATATCGCTGCTGTTTCTGCTGGTTTCCCTTCATCTCAGACATTCACTGAAATCAAAGTTGCTGAAACTGCTTTGACAGTTGCTGATGGAGCAAACGAAATCGATATCGTAATCAATGTAGGTAATATGATTGCCGGTGAATACGAAGAAATGTGCGAAGAAATCATGGAAGTTAAAGCTGCATGTAATAAAGCTCACTTGAAAGTTATTCTTGAAACAGGTGCTTTGAAAACAGCTACGTTAATTAAGAAAGCTTCTTTACTTTCTATCTATGCAGGTGCTGATTTCATTAAAACATCAACAGGTAAAATGGAGCCTGCTGCTACATTAGAAGCTGCATATGTAATGTGCCAGGCAATTAAAGAATACTACGATAAGGAAGGTATTAAAATCGGTTTTAAACCTGCCGGAGGTATCGTTACTACAGAAGATGCACTTGGATACTATTCGATCGTAAAAGAGATCTTAGGTGAAGAGTGGTTGAACAATGAGTTATTCCGTTTAGGTGCAAGCCGCCTTGCTAATAACTTGCTTTCAGAAATTCTTGAAACTGAAATCAAATTCTTCTAAAAATATCAACGAAAAAGGCGACTGCAAAACAGTCGCCTTTTCTATTTTGATCGTGTAATCACGTAGTCTAATAAACGAATTAAATACTCTTTTGAGGAAGATGCGGCTAAGACATCGAGTGCCTGAACGGCTTTCTCTCTGAAGAGCTGCATTTGAGATGTTGCATATTCAATTCCTCCGTTGACCTTTGCAAAATCAATAAGGAATTCGATATTCTCTGTATTATAATCACTTACTTTAATTATTTCGAGCGCCTCTGTCCTACTCGCTTCATCATCCGCATTATTCAATGCATAAATCAAAGGCAACGTTATTTTACCTTCGCGAATATCATTTCCGGTAGGTTTCCCTATATCTGTATTGGCATAATAATCGAAAATATCATCTTTGATCTGAAAACATAAACCCAGATAATGTCCGAAAGCAGTCAAAGCCTCAATGATTTCAGTAGAAGCACATACGGAAATAGCACCTATCTGCATACATGCTTTCATTAACGAAGCCGTTTTCTTTTCTATGACGAAGTAATATTTTTCCTCTGAGAAATCTGTCGATTGCGCAATACTTAATTGTTCGATCTCACCGGCAGCAAGTTCTTTTCCGATCAGTGAGATTACTTTCATAATATCCAGACTATCTGTTTCGGTAGCCTTTTGAAGTGATGTCGAAAGGAAAAAATCACCGGTAAGAACAGCTACTTTATTTGTAAACTGAGCATTCAAAGAAGGATTACCACGTCTTTCATAAGTATCGTCAACTACATCATCATGTATAATACTTGCACTATGCAATAATTCGAGTGAGATCGCTCCTGCTATTGTTTGAGGTTTGATAATTCCGAATACCGATTTAGCAGCCAGCATAACAAGCAAAGGCCGTACATTTTTCCCTTTTTTAGAAAGGAAATATTGTACGGCACTCGTAAGAAGCGCGCTATCGGATTTTAAAGCCTCAAGCAATTGTATTTCATAGAGCGAAAGCTCCTCTTTTACAGTCTGTTTAATTTCATTCAAAATATCCATAAATAGAGATTTGCAGACAAAAGTAATAAAATAGTTGTATCTTTACAGACAAAGATGAAAATATGAATCAAGATAAACGACTATTTTTGCTTGATGCATATGCACTTATATATAGAGCATATTATGCATTCATTCGTACACCGCGAATCAATTCGAAAGGTTTGAATACATCTGCAATCTTCGGTTTCGTAAATACGCTCGAAGATCTATTGAAAAAACAGAATCCTACACATATTGCAGTAGCTTTTGATCCCAAAGGCGGAACTTTCCGCCATAAAGTTTATGATGCTTACAAAGCCCAACGGGAAGAAACACCTGAAGGCATACGTATAGCAGTTCCTTACATCAAAGAAATCCTCAACGCATATAATATCCCCATTCTGGAAGTTGAAAATTATGAGGCTGACGATGTCATAGGTACAGTAGCCAAACTTGCAAAAGAGAAAGGCTATACTGTCTATATGATGACACCGGATAAAGATTATGCCCAACTTGTGGAAAATGGAATCTATATCTACAGACCTAAATCTACAGGAAAAGATATAGAAATCTTAGACACCGAAGCTGTGAAAGAAAAATTCGGTGTGGAAGATCCATTGCAGGTTATCGATCTTCTCGGATTAATGGGTGACGTTGCCGATAATATTCCGGGATGTAAAGGTGTCGGCGAGAAAACTGCTCAGAAGCTTATTGCTGAATTTCATTCTATCGAAAATCTTCTCGAAAATACCGGTTCTTTGAAGGGTGCAGTAAAAACGAAAGTGGAAGCCAATATTGAAAACATCAAATTATCGAAATGGCTTGCTACGATAAAAACGGATGTTCCGGTTGAATTCGATGAGGAAAAAATAATTCTTGGAGATTTTGATGAAAACAAATTATCAGGAATCTTCGATGAATTGGAATTTCGAAACATGAAAAGCAGAGTGTTAACCAATACAAATAAACCGAAGTCTAATGTTAATATCCAAGGTGATTTGTTTGCGTTATTTGAAGCCGATCATACGGAAGAACCAAAAGAAACGATTCCTGAGCCATTAGAAATAGGCAAAAAAGAGTATATACTTATTGATAATGAATCAATTAAGCTTGATTTTTTAAGTAAATTATCGAAGAGCAAAAAAATCTGTTTTGACACCGAAACGACAGGACTTGATCCGATTTCAGCTGAATTAGTGGGTATCAGTGTTTCTTTTGAAAAAGACAAGGCATATTACATGCCGATTAGCAAAGATTTTGAAGAGGCGAAAAAAAGCCTTCTTCCCCTACTCGATGCTTTCGCCGATCCATCTGTTGAAAAGATCGGGCAAAACATGAAATATGATATTCTGGTTTTAGCGAAGTATGACGTGATCGTAAAAGGAAAATTGTTTGATACAATGATCGCACATTATTTGCTGCAACCTGAACAAAGACATAATATGGATTACCTGGCAGAGGTATATCTGAATTATAAGACAATCCATATTGAAGAGTTAATCGGACCAAAAGGCAAAAATCAAAAATCAATGCGGGATCTCGATCCTGAGGCGATAGTGAATTATGCATGTGAAGATGCTGATGTTACTTTTCAATTGGCAACCATATTCTCAAAGGAACTTCAGAAGCAGGGATTATTATCCTTATTTGAAGATCTGGAGATGCCATTGATGGTGGTTCTTGCCGATATGGAAAAAGAAGGTGTTCGTGTTGATGTCAACGCTTTAAAATTCTCTTCTGAAAAACTAAGCGAGCGTCTATGCGAAATAGAAAAAGAAGTATATCAGATTGCCGGTATTGAGTTTAATATATCATCTGCAAAACAGGTAGGCGATGTACTTTTTGGTCAGATGAAGATTGACGAAAAAGCAAAGAAGACCAAAACCGGACAATATTCTACGTCAGAAGAGGTACTTGAAAAGCTAAAATCTAAACATCCTATTGTTGAAAAGATTTTAGAATACCGCGGATTGAAGAAGCTCTTAAGTACATATATCAATGCGTTACCAGAGTTGATTGAGAAAAGAACAGGAAAGATCCATACTTCATTTAATCAAACGGTGACAGCGACCGGACGTTTAAGCTCGAGTAATCCGAATTTGCAAAATATTCCAATCCGGGACGAAGAAGGTAAAGAGATAAGAAGAGCTTTTGTTCCGGATGAAGGTTGTTTGTTTTTCTCAGCCGATTATTCGCAAATTGAACTTCGTATTATGGCTCACTTAAGCCAGGATCCGAATATGATGGAAGCCTTTCTGAATGACGAAGATATTCATACAGCAACATCTGCGAAAATCTATAAGGTAAGCAATGAGGATGTAACGAAAGATATGCGTCGTAAAGCTAAAACAGCTAATTTCGGTATTATATACGGTATCAGTGTATTTGGGTTAGCTGAGCGGTTAACCATTCCAAGAGGCGAAGCAAAAGAGCTTATTGACGGCTATTTTGCTACCTACCAAAAGGTTAAGGAATACATGGATAAAGCGATACAGGTTGCAAAAGAACATGGTTACGTAGAAACGATTTTACATCGTAAACGTATGCTCCCTGATATTAATTCCGCTAACTCTGTTGTCAGAGGTTATGCTGAACGAAATGCTATTAATGCTCCAATTCAAGGTTCTGCTGCTGATATTATTAAAATTGCAATGATAAATATCTATCGCAGATTTGAAGAGGAAGGATTAAAATCAAAAATGATTCTTCAGGTTCATGATGAGTTAAACTTCAATGTCCACCCGGATGAGAAAGATAAAGTGCAACAAATCGTAATTGATGAAATGCAAAATGCTTATCCTCTTTCAGTTCCGTTAATCGTTGATTCGAGTTATGGAGACAACTGGCTGGAAGCACATTAATAAAAAAGGATCTCTTTCGAGATCCTTTTTTTATTTTATATCATATAGCTTCAGCTTGTTGTATAAAGTTTTTCTGTCTATACCTAATAAAGTAGCAGCTTTGGACTTGTTATTACCGGTTTGTTTTAGAGCCTCTTCAATAAGAATACGCTCATTCGATTCGTTTTTAAGTTGAAAAGATGTTGATTTCTTCTCATAAGATTGAAAAATCTTTTCAGGCAAAACTTCTTTTGTTATCGTATCAGTCTGACAAAGTAATGTGGCACTTTTTATCACATTCTTCATTTCCCTCAGGTTTCCCGGCCATGAATAAGATAGAAAGGCTTCTTCAACCTGCAAAGAAAAACCTTGAACGCATTTATTCAACTCTTCCGTAGATTGTCTTAGAAAGAAATGGGCAAATTGAAGTATATCTCCTCCCCGATCTTTAAGATCCGGTACATTTAAGGAGAATTCGCTCACACGGTGATACAGATCTTCTCTAAATTTTTTCTCTTCAATAGCCGTATCCAGTTGTTCATTAGTGGCAGCAATAACACGAATATCAATGGTTATTTCTTTGTCGCTGTTTCCTACAGGCTTGATAATTCTTTCCTGCAAAGCACGCAATAACTGGACCTGAATCTCATAACTGAGGTTTCCTATTTCATCAAGGAAAATAGTTCCTCCGTTAGCCAGCTCAAAACATCCTTTTTTATCAGTCAAAGCACCTGTAAATGCCCCCTTGACATGTCCGAAAAGTTCACTGGCTGCTATATCCCGCGGAATAGCACCACAATCAATCGCAACGAAAGGATTATGAGCCCTGTGACTCTTTTCATGAATCAGACGTGCAATATGTTCTTTACCTGTTCCACTGGATCCAAGAATCAAAACAGACATATTGGTAGGAGCTACCAGGTTTATATATTCATATAGTTGTCTGGAAGCCGCACTTTCTCCTTCAATAAAAGTCTTATTTCCTATCTCAAATTCAGTTGCTTCTGATGGAACGAGCGAATTGACAATAAGAGGAGAAACCTCAGGTTCGGGCAAAAAGCTTTTATCTTTAAGGGCTTCCTGAATCTTATCAAAAAATATTTCTTGATTAAAAGGTTTTTCAACATAATCTTTTGCCCCAAGTTTTATGGCCTGAACAGCTGATTCTACACCGCCAAATCCAGTCATCATAATAACAGGAATAGTAAAACTTTTCTCATTTAACCATTTCAAAAGATCTATTCCATTCTGGTCTGCCAATTTAAGATCTGATAGAATAAGGTCTAATGTGTTTTCCAAAACCAGCTTTTTAGCTTCATCCACTGAAACTGCCGAAATCACATTAAAATCCTTACGTGATAACCAAACAGTTAAAACTTTGGAGAACATTAAATCATCTTCTACTATTAATATAGTTCTCATTTTCTTACAATTGTGTGATGGTACAAAGATAATTCTTCAAAAGGAGATAAAAAAGCGGATAAAATAGAATCTAAAAACTTTAGAGCAGCTATTTATAAACTAAAAATGGAGTATCCTCACGGATCCCCCATCTCCTTATTAATACAGAACAGTTCGATTAAATCTATAAAATGTATATTTCATTTAATAAGATTTCAATTTAGTTAGTTATGTCGGTATATAATATCTAATCAAAAATCAACTTAAGGAAACAGACTTTTAATAGTTTCGGAGACTCTCCCGATAAGAGTCTCCGAGTAAACTACTAAATTGTTTGTTGTTGTCTGTCTACATTTATAATAGAAAAATGTATGCCAAACTTTTCGATAAATCAATAACGACACAACTATATTTGATTATCAATACATTACATTTTAAATAACGTCTGATAATACACAAAACACTGTAGAATTAATCCTCAGTTTGTAGAATATTTCCACAACATTTGTGTGGAAGTTATCTACAGCTACACTCTAAAGAGTCTATTAAATTATCAATTTCAGGAATCAATACATCTAACTTATCTTTTATCTCCTCAAAACAATCCGTAGATTTCTCAATCATGTACAACTCTTCTGCAATCGAGTCTGCATGAATTAATTTAAAACTACTTTTCATTTTGTGCGCTAATGCTTGAATTTCATTTAAATCTTTATTTGAGATTGCAAATATAATATTTTTTAAATTTATTCTCGATTCTAAAATAAATGTTTTTATTAAATCTAGTGATAATTCCTCATCTCCCCCCGAAAAAGCAAGTAAATCTTCAAGATCATAAGCTACAGGCATAGAAACAATCAGTGAATTAATGGAATTTAGCAACTCATTAACCGATACAGGCTTCGATAAAAAAGCATCAAACCCAAAATTCATATATTCTGAATTCATTCCTGATAAACCTGATAAAGCAATAACCTTAAGTGATTCCTTTGAATATTTTTCACGAACTAATTTAATTAAGTCCAATCCTGAAAAATCGCGCATTTGAATATCTGTAATCAGAATATCATAATCTTTACCCTTCAATTTATCTAATACGGAATGAGGATTATTTACAAAATCAACATTGTAATTATGCTTCTTCAAAATCTTCTCAAGCATATTAAGCTGTATTGGATCATCATCAACCAACAATATATTGGTCTGCGATTTATGCAATATTACAGGGCAAGATTCAGCTTCTTTTATAGCAGGCAAATCTTCGCAATTACGAATTAGTAAAGGTATTTCAACCGTAAATACAGAACCTTTTCCTTTAACTGATTCAACAACGATCGTACCACCTAATAAATATATCAAACGCTGTGTAATAGCTAAACCTAAGCCTAAACCCTCAATATTCTGATGTTCTTTTAGTCTGGAAAATTCTTTAAAGATTGATTGGATTTCCTCCTCTGTCAGACCCGATCCGGAATCAATTACTTTTATAACTAATCTTCCGTTTCCGGGAAGAGTGTTAATCCAGCTGACATCCAATTGAACTGTACCTTCATTGGTATATTTTATTGCGTTCGAAAGTAAATTAGTTACAATCTGACGAATACGGAAATCATC
>JBOFKE010000117.1:0-1974 GCA_051657185.1 Bacteroidales bacterium
ATAATTGCAGCTAAAGCAAGCAATGACCACAGAATATACAAATAATCAGAGAAAACAAATGGCGCCTTATAAACTGGTTTTATATCAAAGAATGCCCCATGTGTGGTATCTTCGACATTAAAAGTCATCACCTTCAAACCTAAATCATTGGACCAAACCGTATCTTGTCCTTTTACGACAGGAAACGGAGGAATATAATATAGCCCGGAGTCAAAAGAAGTAACCAAATAATCCAGTTTCACCTGAATCCGGTTATTTCCCATATCTACTGTGTCAGGCTTTCCCGTTTTTATAACCTGTATTCCATTCGTAATCGTATCTGCAAAATAAGGCAATTGAATAATATCACCTTTATCCTGCTGAAGATCCAAATGCAGTAGTGTCTGGTCGCCAATATAGATTGAAGTCGAATCAATGGAGGTTTTCACACTCACATTTTGACTGTTAGCCAGTGCAAAAGTCGAGCTTAAAACCATCGCTACGAATATTTTACGTATACAAAACCTATTCATTCGATCATTTTATTAATAATTAAATATTTGAGAGCGGCTCTCAATATCAATGTCGTCGTTTAAACAACTTCATTAACTCCAATACATAGTCATCATCCGTTGCGATAGAGACGAAATCAACACGACTCTTTTTCATCGCATCCTGAACGTTATACTGAAGTTCGTTCCACCAGTTCTTATACTGATTCCGAACTTTAGACGAAGATGTATCAATCCATTTATCAGCCTGAGTCTCGGCATCTTTCACCTTCATCAGACCAACAGCCGGCAATTCGGTCTCACGATGATCATACACTTGTACAGCAACGAGGTCATGCTTATTATTTGCAATCGTCAGTGCATCTTTCAGATTATTCGGATCAATAAAATCCGATATCAGAAAGGCCGTACAACGTCTTTTCATTGCATTCGATATATACCGTAAAGCCTGAGCAATATCCGTCGCTTTGTTTTGAGGAGTAAACTCAATCAGCTCCCGGATAATATATAAAATATGCTTTTTACCTTTTTGAGGAGGGATAAACTTTTCAATCTTATCCGAAAAGAAAATCACACCGATCTTATCGTTATTCTGGATTGCAGAAAAAGCAAGTGTAGCTGCAATTTCTGTTATAACTTCTTTTTTCAATGCATGCTGAGTCCCGAAGACACTACTCCCGGAGACATCGACCATCAACATAACGGTCAATTCGCGTTCTTCTTCAAAAACCTTGATATAAGGCTTGGTATAACGCGCCGTTACGTTCCAATCAATATCACGAATGTCATCGCCGAACTGATATTCCCTTACTTCGGAAAATGCCATCCCCCTGCCTTTAAAGGCTGAATGGTATTGACCGGCAAAGATATTATTCGACAATCCACGTGTCTTGATCTCAATCTGCCGAACCTTCTTTAATAATTCACTTGTTTCCATTATTCAAAGAGTAGTTGTTTTAATGAGATGCCTTTTGCATTAAGGCACCTCAACTTTATTCAAGATCTCGCTAATAATCTCTTCTGTAGTCAGATTGTTTGCTTCAGCCTCGTAAGTCAATCCGATACGATGTCTCAATACATCATAACAGATCGCACGAACATCTTCCGGAATTACATAACCGCGGCGTTTAATAAATGCATACGCACGAGCTGCGATAGCCAAACTGATTGATGCACGCGGAGAAGCTCCGAACGAAATCATATTTTTAAGATCTCCTAATCCTGCCTCTTCAGGGAAACGGGTTGCGAAGATGATATCTACAATGTATTTCTCAATTTTCTCGTCCATATAGATCTCACGAACCAGGTTACGGGCTTCAATAATTTCAGAAGCTTTCACGACCGGAACAATCGGCGTTGGATTCGGATTCATATTCTGACGGATAATCATTCTCTCCTCTTCTTTTTTAGGATAAGTAATGACTACTTTTAACATAAAACGGTCAACCTGTGCTTCAGGTAGCGGATAAGTACCCTCTTGTTC
>JBOFKE010000118.1:0-9984 GCA_051657185.1 Bacteroidales bacterium
CCGTAGGGTTTTTATTATATATAATATTTTTTTGATAGATGTAAGTGAGGCAGCGAAAAAATATATTGTCGTAGTGATACGCTGATATAGTTTTGTCGCTGCATTTTTTTATTCCTTTCTGGTTATAAATAATCGACAAATAGTTCCTTTTTGTATGTATTTTATCGGGTGCGTACCATTAAATATTTATTATTTGTATTTAATTTATTGATATACAATAGATAATGGTCACAGGTATGTAGCGTGATGCATACTCTATTTTTGAGCTTTTATTTGTGTGATTAACGACTCAGCCCTATCTTTGCAATGTGAGGATAAGGAAACAAATCCAAGATTCTCGCTCTAATACTCGTAAATTTTTCCTGAATAATATAAAGTTTTTGATAGATGTAAGTGAGAGCAGTGAAGGCTTATTTTGTCGTAGTGATTACGCTGGAATAACTACCTTCACTGATTTTTTTTGTACTAAAAAGGGATATTCTAATCGAAATTAGAATATCCCTTTTTAAGTACTATCGTTAATCAATAGATAGTTATTACGGTATCGCCTTAAACAAGCGAATCATCATCTTGAGTCATTTTATCTAAAGTCAACTGATTCTCTTTATTATATTCAGCCATCCGATGCTGACAATTACGCATAGGACAAAAACTACAATCTTTAATTGGAATACACGGATCGGTATGTATGGATAAACGGATTCGATCCGGATATTTGGATTTTATAAGATTTGCAAAATCTACACAGCAATCATGTCCCTCCTGAACCGTATAATACCAGGGTAAAGTTAAATCACAATCCATAAAATAATTACTTCCGTATTTCAGGACCTTCATATTATGCACATCTACCCATGCTTTCTCTCTATTTTGGACAATTGTTTCATGAATTGATTTCAGAATCTCCGGATCAGCTTTGTCCATCAGATTTTCTGTAGTTTTACGTAAAATACTGATACCGGTACCAACGATTATAGATCCGAAGATAAGAGCTAATGCACTATCAATCCATGCTATTTGGGTATAATATAATAATATCAAACCAATCACAAGCCCGATAGTAGAGTAGGTGTCAGACTGAAGATGTTTTCCTCCTGCGATTAATGCAATAGAGTGATATTTCTTGCCAATGTGAATACTGTACCATCCCAGCAGATAGTTAATAATACCTGCACCGGCAACAATATAGATACCGATATCCAGTTTACTGATAACAGCAGGTTCAAATAATCGTTTGACGCCTTCAAAAATTATCAGCCCTCCCGCAAGCATAATTAGCAAGCCTTCCAGAGATGCCGAGATTAATTCAATCTTACCATGGCCGAATGGATGCCCCTTATCTTTAGGTTTGCGCGCAATATGCAAGCTGTATAAACTTATAAATCCTGCTGCCACATTTACAATACTTTCCATTGCATCAGTCAGAATACCAACCGAGTTAGTAATAAAAAATGCAAGAAATTTTCCGATAAGAAGTAGTACTGAAAACGTGACAATGCGCTTCTGTACTTTCAGTTTTATTAGATCACCATTCATATATTTACGATTCAAAATTCAATTGGAAGCACAAATATAAATAGGAATTTATATAAGGAGTTATTTATTTATGCCTTTTCGCCAGTTCTTCCTCAATTTCTTTCAAGCTGTATCCTTTTGAAACGAGTAAAACAATCAAGTGATAGATTAGGTCAGAAGCTTCGTAAATTAAAGCATCATCGTTGCCTGCAACAGCTTCAATAACCGTTTCGACAGCCTCTTCTCCGACTTTTTGAGCTATTTTATTGCAGCCTTTTTTAAACAAATGTGTTGTATAAGATCCTTCAGGCATTTTATCATATCGTTCCCGGATCAATGCTTCCAGGTATCCGATAAACCCTTCTGTCTCCCGGGTATTAAAGCAGCTTTTACTTCCTGTATGGCAAGTGTTTCCAATTGGTTTGACACGAATAAGTAAGGCGTCATTGTCACAATCGATATCAATGCTTTCAACCAGTAAAAAGTTTCCGCTTGTTTCTCCTTTCGTCCAAAGTCGTCTTTTTGTGCGACTATAGAATGTTACTTTTCGTTCTTCGACTGTTTTTTCAAAGGCTTCCTGATTCATGTATCCAAGCATTGATACTTGCATTGTTGCATAATCTTGTATAATTGCCGGAATCAAACCCTCCACCATTTTGTTTTTATCAAATTGATCAAATAATAGCATAATCGTTTATTTTATAATCGGACATTAATATTGTTTGTTGCTAATTCTTTTTTTAACTGCTGGATACTTATTTCATTATAATGAAATATACTCGCCGCTAAAGCGGCATCAGCTTTACCATCCAGAAATACTTTTTCAATATCATCAACCGAACCTGCACCGCCGGATGCGATAACGGGAATGTGTAATATGCGATTCAGTTCTTTATATACATCTATAGGATACCCTTGTTTAGTTCCATCATGGTCCATAGATGTGAATAATATCTCGCCTGCACCTCTTTCTTGTGCTTCAATAGCCCATCCGAAAAGCTCCCGGTCAGAAACTTCCTGTCCACTGTGTGTCGTAACCCGCCAGATATTGTCAATTTGTTTGGCATCAATGGCAACAATAATAAACTGTGAACCATATTTATTGGCAATTTCAGTGATAATTCCCGGATTCTTTACAGCTCCACTGTTTATGGTTATCTTATCTGCTCCGGCCTCAAGCATGGCACCAGCATCTTCCAGACTTGATATCCCTCCGCCAACAGTGAATGGAATATTAATCTCTTTCGCAATACGTTTTATTAATTCATAAAAGGCATTACGACCTTCTAATGTTGCCGTGATATCCAGAAATACCAACTCATCGGCTCCATCGCGGGTGTATTTTTTAGCAAGCTCAACAGGATCGCCGACTTCAGTAAGACCTTCAAAATTAATGCCTTTTACAGTCTGTCCGTTTCTTATATCCAGACAAGGGATGATTCTTTTTGCTACCATAATAAAGTCTCCAGATCTATTTTATCTTCGTAAATAGCTTTCCCGATAATTACGGATTTGAGCCCGAGTTCTTCAAGTTTTAGAATATCGGCATTAGAGCTTACACCTCCGCTGACAATAATTTTTTGTTCGGGAAATTTAGATTGTAACCGGGTGTAAAGATCAAAATCAGGACCTTCTAACATTCCGTCTTTTGATATTTCTGTACAGATAATATCGTGCACGCCCCAAGGGATGAATTGATTGATTAAATCATCAATGGTAAGATCTGATTTTTCTAACCAACCATTTACGGCAACTAATCCTGACTCGATGTCTGCACCCAGAATTAACCGCTCTTTATATATTTTCAGCCAATCTGTAAATAATTCCGGTTCCAGAGCTGCAATACTTCCTACAATACCCCATTTTGCACCGGCATTGAAAATGTCCTTTAAGGCTTGCTCATTTTTAATACCACCACCGAACTCAACATTTAGCTCCGTTGAGTTACAAATTTTCTCCAGTACTCCGATATTTTGAGGATTCTTGCTTTTTGCACCATCTAAGTCAACCACATGCAATCGTTCGATCCCTAAATCCTGAAAATATTTAGCCATCTCGACCGGACTTTTTCGATATATGACCTGCCTGTCATAGTCGCCCTTGGTCAAACGGACACATTTACCTTCTATTATATCAATGGCAGGAATGATTTCTATCATATTGCTTTAATTTTAAGAGATTTGAATGAAGTTTCGGAGTATGATCTCACCAATATCACCACTTTTTTCCGGATGAAACTGACATCCGTAAAAATTATTGAAGGCAATACATGCACTAAAATCAATTCCATGATTACAAGTTGCTATTGTATGTTCATTCTTTTCGACATAAAATGAATGCGTGAAATACATATAGCATTCTTCTGCAAGATCAATAAGCAGAGGCGATTTGAGATTACCAATTGTATTCCATCCGACATGAGGGACTTTTATGTTTTCCATTAATGGAAACTTCTGTACCTGATTCGGGAAAATATGTAAACACTCCACATCACCTTCCTCGCTATGCGCACACATGAGCTGCATACCCAGACATATTCCTAACACTGGCTGAGAAAGATCTTTAATAACATGATCTAAACCTCTTTCCTGAAGTATTCTCATAGCGGATGAGGCTTCTCCGACTCCAGGCAGGAGTACACGATGCGCTTTCTTTATAATGGCCGGATCAGAAGTTAACTCATAACTTGCCCCAATACGGTCTAAAGCATAACATACAGATTGTAAGTTACCTGTATCATAATCTATAATTGTTATATCTTTTATCTTTTTCATGTGAGACCAATTTAAATTGTTCCTTTACTCGATGGTAAATAATTGGATAAAGGATCCTTCTTAATTGCCATTTTCAAGGCTTTGGCGAATGCCTTAAAGATTCCTTCAATCTTATGATGTTCATTCTCTCCGACAGCACTGATATGCAGGTTACATTCTGCACCTTGAACAAATGATTTAAAGAAATGCTTAAACATCTCAGTAGGAACATCGCCGATTTTTTCTCTTTTGAAGCAGGCTTCCCATTCGAATGAGATTCTTCCGCCAAAATCGATCAATGCCTGAGCCTTAGATTCATCCATCGGTAAGGCAAATCCATATCGTTCAATTCCACGTTTATCTCCAAGAGCTTTCTTGATAGCCTTGCCGAATACAATTCCGATATCTTCAATCGTATGATGTTCATCTACATGCAGATCGCCTTCTGCTTCAAGCAGTATCGAAATTCCGGCATGATGAACGATCTGTTCCAGCATATGATCCAGGAATTTTAACCCCGTATCGATAGAACTTGGAAGGTCTCCGTCTAAATCAATAGATAATTGAATGTCGGTTTCTTTTGTTTGGCGAACAATAGTTGTTGTGCGATCACCGTTTCTGATATGAGCATACACCCGATCCCATGATTGAGTAATTAGTGCACAGAAATTGAGTAACTCATATGCTTCAGCCAGTTTTCGCCCTTCTGTTGGTTCGCGAAATAAGATTGCTTTGCAACCCAGATTTTTTGCGAGCTCCACATCTGTAATTCGGTCACCAATTACATACGAGTTCGGTAAATCATATTTTTCTTCGTCAAAATATTTCGTTAACAGACCTGTTCCCGGTTTCCGGGTAGGCAGATTTTCTTCCGGGAATGATTTATCAATGTAAATTGCATCGAAATGGGCTTCAGCACTGTCCAGAATTTCGATCATCTTGTTGTGAGGTCCCAGAAAAGTATTTTCCGGAAATGAGTCAGTCCCCAAGCCATCTTGATTCGTAACCATTACAATTTCAAAATCCAGCAAATTGAGTTTTGCTAAATTGAGTATTGCACCCGGTATAAATCTTAGTTTTTCAAAAGAATCGACCTGGAAATCAACAGGGGGTTCTTCTATGATAGTGCCGTCACGATCAATAAATAATACTTTTCTTTTCATAGTCTGTGAAGTTTATAACGAAAGCTCATAAGTCAGCAGTGTTTTTATCAAGACGCTGTTTTCTTCTGGGGTCCCGATACTGATGCGCAAACAAGATTCGCATCCCGGAACATTAGAGCGATCTCTGACAATAATTCCTTCCTTTAATAAGAAGTTGTAGATTTTCTTTGGATTAAAGCATTTTACAAGTAGAAAGTTTGAATCAGAGGTATAAACCTTTTCAATGAACGGAAAAGATTTAATTCGGATAGCTAATTCGTCTCGCTCTCTTTGAATAGTTTTAATCATCTCGCGAATATCCTCTTCTTGTTTTAGAATATTCAAAGCTGCCTCTTGAGTTAATATATTTATATTGTATGGGTATTTGACTTTTGACATAAAATATATAATCTCTTCTGAAGCAAAAGCAAGTCCCATGCGTATGCCGGCTACGCCCCATGCTTTTGATAAAGTTTGCAGGACAATCAGATTGGGATACTCAGCTAATTTCAGACTGTACGATTCGGCTGTTGAAAAATCAATATAGGCTTCATCAATAACCACAATACCATCGAAACTAGACAAAAGTTTATCAATTTCTTTCCGATCCAAATTATTCCCGGAAGGATTATTGGGAGAACAAAGAAAAATGATTTTAGTGTTTCCATCTGTCGCTTCTAATAGTCGCTCTGCATCCAGCTCAAAGCAATCTTTATCGCTATTCCTGATAGATACTTCCCGGTATTGTATATCATTAATATTAGCAGCTACCTTATACATTCCATAGGTAGGGGCAATTGATACAACATTATCTTTACCCGGATTACAGAATATTCTGAAAACAATATCTATAGCTTCATCACTTCCGTTTCCGATGAATAACCGGGCGGGAGAAACCTTCTTAATGGAGGCCAGCATATTTTTTAATTCAATCTGATGGGGGTCCGGATATCTGTTCACTCCGTTACTATAAGGATTTTCATTTGCATCCAAAAAAATACCGATAGCTCCGCTATATTCATCTCTCGCTGTAGAATATGGAGCTAAATTCCAAATATTGGGACGAATCAGATCGATTAAAGGTTTCATTTGAATTCTGTATTTGAGTTTTGTAATTCTTTAAGCCTTATGGTAACTGCATTAGAATGGGCATCTAACCCCTCTGCTTTGGCCATAATTTCTATTGTCGGTCCCAACTGAGCAAGACCTGCAGGAGTAATTTCCTGAAAAGTGATTTTTTTAATAAAACTATCCAGATTGACTCCACTGAAAGCTTGCGCCCAACCGCTCGTTGGAAGTGTGTGATTTGTACCCGAAGCATAATCGCCGGCACTCTCCGGAGTCCAGTTGCCAAGAAATACAGAACCGGCAGAATCAATCTGCTCAGCTATTTCATGCGTGTTTTGCATGGCGATGATTAAATGTTCTGGAGCATAATCGTTGGAGAATGCGATCATCTCTGCTGTTGCATCAAAAACGAAGGCTTTGCTGAAACTTAATGAGTTTTTTGCATAACAGCAACGAGGGAGCATTTCGACCTGTTTGTTTAATTCGGTCAACACTTCACCGGCTAGCTTTCGTGAATTAGTAACCAAAATAGTCTGACTGTCATTGCCATGTTCGGCCTGCGAAAGTAAGTCTGCTGCAATAAATGCTGCATTTGCGGTTTCGTCGGCCATGATTAATACTTCGGATGGACCGGCTGGCATATCTATGGCTACCTGATTGGTCGAAACGACTTGTTTCGCTAATGTGACAAATGAATTTCCCGGACCGAATATCTTATTAACTTTAGGTATAGTCTCTGTCCCGTATGCCATTGCAGCAATAGCCTGGGCACCACCTACTTTGTAAATTTTATGTACTCCGCAGATGCGGGCTGCGAATAAAATAGCCGGATGGATCTGTCCTTGCTGGTCAGGCGGCGTGCATAATATAATATCTTTACAACCGGCAATCTGTGCCGGAATTGCAAGCATCAGCACTGTTGAGAATAATGGAGCAGTTCCTCCGGGTATATAGAGTCCTACCTTCTTGATTGGTACGGCTTTTTGATAGCATTTTACTCCCGGAATAGTTTCAACTTCAATGGTTTTTATTAATTGAGCTGCATGAAAAGCGCGAATGTTTTCTGCTGCTTTCAGGATAGATTGTTGTAAATCCTCATCAACCAGATATTCAGAACTGTTTATTTCATCTAAAGAGACTTCTAAATCTTCTAGCTGTACATTATCAAAGCGGCGGGCAAAATCAAATAATGCGATATCACCTTGCTCTTCAACTGTCGTCACAATTCGTCTCACTGAATCCATGATTTCATCTTTGTCCCCTGTATTGGGTCTCTCAGTAAGTACCTTCCATTCTATTTGTGGAGGATTAATGAATAGTTTCATAAGAGTTATAAGTTTAAAAGATTAAGGGATGATTTTATCCAGAGAGAGCACAAGAATATCTTCTGCTCCTAATAATTTTAATTTTTCAATCATATTCCAAAGCTGATCTTCTGAAATAACAGTATGTAAAGAGCTCCATCCCTCTTGAGCTAATGGTAGGAGAGTAGGACTTTTTAAGCTTGGCAATATTGAAATGACTTCTTCAATTCGATTATTCGGGATATTCATCAATACGTATTTTTGACCTACGCTCCGAAGTATTGCTTCAAAGCGGAATAATAATTGTTTTACTATTTCCTCTTTTTCAGCTGACAAACCGGGCGTTGTTATTAATACCGCAGAAGATGTCATTACGCTTTCTACCTCTTTTAGTCCATTGCTGACCAAGGTCCCGCCACTACTTACAATGTCAAATATTCCGTCAGCCATTCCTGCTGCAGGTGCAATTTCAACTGATCCCGCAATCTCTATGATTTTAGCACTGATCCCTTTTTCATCAAAAAACTTTCTGAGGATATTCGGATAAGAGGTTGCAATTTTCTTTCCTTCAAAATATGAAACATCGGTGTAAGTATGTTCTTTCGGTATAGCTAATGAGATTCGGCAACGGCCGAAGCCTAAATCTTTCCGGATATTTACACGTGCATTTTTTTCGGCTACTTCATTCATGCCGACAATACCTATATCTGCAATACCTTGTGCGACGGCTTTCGGAATATCATCATCCCGCAGGTAAAGGATTTCGGCAGGAAAGTTTTCAGCGCAAACCAATAATTTGCGTTTTGGATTTTTCACCTCTACATCCGCATCTATTAATAACTGGCTGCTTTGTTCGTTTAAGCGACCTTTGGCCTGAATAGCAATTCGTATCATATTGTGTATGTTTTAAATTTTCGTTTTAGGGAATAAAAAAAGGCTTACCGATTTGTTCGGTAAGCCTTGTATATATGTATATATAACAGTTTGAATTCGAATATAGTTTGTTATTTAATCCTAACCTTATGTATATACATGATCAATCCTACCTCTTGTGCTGAAGTATGATGATGATGATGGATATGCAGGTTAGATAAAACCATGTTGTTCTTTTGTTTTTAGAATTCGTTTTTTGCAAATAAAAAGACTTTGATCGGATCATCCAAATTTTTCAGGATCTTTTTATTCTCATTTTTTTGCTTGCTTAAGCCTTATGTCCGATCAGTAAAAGGATTGAAAGCAGAAAAAAAATATGGGTTTGTTTTTTTAGAACTTTCAAAGTTGAATATTCGTATTGTGTAGTAAATATTTCTAAGGATTCTTTATCTTTGCGATACAATGAAAAAAACCAAAATTTGAAAAAACACGAAAGTATGAAGACTGTATTTGTAACTATTCTATTGTTTATGAGCGCACTTACTTTGTTAGCTCAGTATAATCCATCCATAAATAAATTGGTTTGGGCTGAAGAATTTAATTATGAAGGTCATCCGAATCCGGAGTTCTGGGGATATGAAGAAGGATACATTCGTAATAAGGAAGCGCAGTATTATACCCGTAAAAATTTGAGTAATGTGCGTGTGGATGATGGCTGTTTAGTTATCGAAGCCCGTAAAGAGAGGAAAGATACAATGAATTATACTTCGGGAAGTGTTAATACATTGGGTAATGTCGATATCTACTTAGGTAGGGTTGAGGTGAGAGCTAAAATTCCAACAGGAGTTGGATCATGGCCTGCTATCTGGTTACTTGGAACTGATCGTTCGCAAGTTGGATGGCCTGAATGTGGCGAGATTGATATGATGGAAAATGTAGGATATGATCCGAAGCGTATGCATTTTACCATTCATACTCCAGGGACAAAGAAAAATGGGAATAAAGTGAATCGTACAGCTACTGTTTTAGTGGATGATGCCTATACGGAATTTCATGAATATGCACTTGAATGGTATGAAGATCGTCTGGATTTCTTTTTCGACAAAAAGTTAGTTTTGAGTTATAAGAAAGATGAAAGTTTACCTCAATACTGGCGTTTTGATAAACCACATTATTTATTGCTAAACTTAGCTGTTGGAGGCGGTTGGGGTGGATCGAAAGGTATAGATGATACTATTTTCCCACTTCAGTATTATATAGACTGGGTTAGATATTATAAGTAACTGATTGTTGCGAGGATATATGGATCAGCGGATAAATACGGATTTA
>JBOFKE010000119.1:0-3012 GCA_051657185.1 Bacteroidales bacterium
AAATCCAGAAAGGGTTACGTGGATATATTTATACCGAGCGCGGTGTTTGGCGTCCGGGCGACTCAATATATGTAACATTTATTCTTCAGGATAAAGATAATCCTCTACCTAAGAATTATCCGGTCATCTATGAGCTTTACACTCCGACCGGCAAGTTCTATAAAAAATATGTACAGACCAATTCTGTAAATGGATTCTATGCTTTCAAAGTAGCTACCGACCCGAATGCTCCGACTGGCAGATGGGAATCATATATCAAAGTAGGCGGTGCTACATTTGCTAAGAACTTACGGATAGAAGCTATAAAACCGAACAGATTAAAAATGGATCTGAAATGGGGTGATCAACTGCTTAAAGGAAATGAAGAGCGAAAAATGACTCTGAATTCGTCCTGGTTGCTTGGTATGCCTGCTTCGAATCTGAAAGCTTCGGTAGAGATAAAGCTGACACCAGATCCGGATGCTTTTGCAAAATCCTTTCCCGGTTATACCTTTATGAGTCCGGTCAGCCTGTTCTCCAATACTGAAAAATCCATATTTGAGGGCAAACTCAACAGTGAAGGAACTTGTACTTTCACGACTAAACTTCCGGCTGTGAGTGCAGCTCCCGGTATGCTTACGGCTAATTTCATATCGCGCGTTTATGAAGAGGGCGGAGATTTCAGTACGTACATACAAAGTGCTCCTTATTCTCCTTTCTCTTCATACGTAGGGATTTCTATCCCTGCCGAAAATAAGATGAGTGCACTGGAAACTGATAAAAAGTATCCGGTTAATATTGCTACGGTTGACGGCAAGGGTAATCCTGTATCAGCTCTTATAGATATCGAAGTCTATAAACTAGACTGGAGATGGTGGTGGGAAAAAGAAGAGGGATCTCTTGCATCCTATATGAACGGTACTTCTAAAAAGCTAATTACCAACACCCGAATCCGCACACAAAACGGTAAAGGAGAATTTCCGTTTGAAATTAAGTATCCAAACTGGGGACGGTATTTAATTTTGGCTAAAGACAAAAACAGCGGACACACAACCGGACAGGTTATCTATATGGATTGGCCGGCATGGCGCGGACAGGCTGCAATGGAAGATCCTGATGGACTGACCATGCTTACGTTTGCTACGGATAAAGAATCTTATCGTGTTGGCGAAAAAATTAAAGTGACTATCCCAAAAGCTTCGAGCGGCCGTGCTTTAGTCGCATTAGAGAACGGATCGTCCGTTTTATCCAAGCAATGGGTAGAAACAACGGAAGGAAAAGAAACTCAGTTCGAAATTCCGGTTACGGCAGAGCTGGCTCCAAATGCCTACATACATATTGTACTATTACAACCTTATTCTCAAAAGAACAACGATTTACCAATCCGTCTTTATGGAATAAAGTCTGTCAATGTTGAAAATCAGAATACGCATCTTTCTCCGATTATCGGATTACCTGGTGTATTGAAACCTCAGCAAAAATTCGACGTAACCGTACAAGAGAAGAATTCACTTCCGATGACCTATACACTGGCGATCGTAGATGAAGGATTACTGGATCTTACTGCGTTTAAAACTCCAAACCCATGGAACAGCTTCTATCAGAAAGAAGCTTTAGGTGTAAGAAGTTGGGATATGTATGACTGGGTCATGAACAGTTATGCAGGATCGATGGCTCCGCTTCTCTCAATCGGAGGTGATGAAGAATTAAGAAATACATCACGAAATAAAGCAAACCGTTTTAAACCGGTCGTAATGTATGCCGGTCCTTTTTATCTTGCGAAAGGTAAAATCGCTAAACATCAACTGAAGTTACCTGAATATGCAGGAGCTGTACGAGTAATGGTTGTTGCCGGAAATCAGGAGGGTGCATATGGGAATGTATCCCGAAGCGTCGAGGTAAAAAACCGCATTATGACACTATCCTCACTTCCTCGCGTATTAGCACCAGGCGATGAAATTTATCTTCCTGTAAACCTGTTTGTAACAGATAAGATCATCAAGCAGGCAAGTGTATCCGTCACAACTGCAAATAACTTATTGACTGTCGTCGGTAATAATCAGCAGAAAGTCGATGTAAAAGCACCGGAGGATAAAGTACTGTTCTTTAAACTTAAAGCAGGAAACAAAACCGGCAAAGAAGTAATTACTATTCGCTCATTCGGATCAAACGATACATTTACAGAAACGATTGAGATTGATGTGCGCAATGCCAATTTGCCAGTAACACAAACGCAGAACGTTTTGCTGAATAGCGGCGAAAGCAAACAAATGCTTTGGAATATTCCGCAGCAAGCCGCTAATAAGCAAGTTAATCTGACTGCTTCAGCATTCCCGGCAATTAATCTGACTGCACGTCTGAATTACCTGCTTCAATATCCTTACGGCTGTACCGAACAGATTATATCACAAGCTTTTCCTCAATTATATCTGACTCAGCTAGTCGCATTAAGTAAGGATCAGCAACAGGCTATAAAAACATCAGTCAGACAAACGATTGATAAACTCTATACGCTACAAAATGCAAATGGAGGTATTGCTTACTGGCAAGGCCTGAAAGAAAGTAATCTTTGGGTAAGCTCCTATGCGCTATCCTTTGTATCAGAGGCCGGCATGAAAGGCTATAATATCAATCCAGAATTTATGAGCAAACTGATTACGTATCAAAGAAACCAGGTCAGATTGTGGGCTGATGCCAATAATCTGGATATGATGCCAAGTCAGATGCAGGAAGCTTTCCGGCTTTATTCACTTGCATTGGCAAACAAACCTGATCTGGGTGCTATGAATCGTATGCGCGAAATGAGTAATTTGCATGCTGAAGCAAAATGGACGCTTGCAAATACGTACACTTTAGTAAATAAGAGTGATATTGCGACAGAGTTGATTAGCGGAATTGAAGGGCTTGCCAATCGCAGTAGCGGATTTGATTCTGACTTCGGCTCGCAGTTGCGTGATCAGAGTATTGCTTTGATGACTTTACTTCATCTGAATAAATTGAATGATGCTATGAGTTATGTACAAACAATAGCAC
>JBOFKE010000120.1:0-6384 GCA_051657185.1 Bacteroidales bacterium
TGGGGTGAATTAGATTTCTTTTTGTTAGATATGCCTCCAGGAACTAGTGATATTCATTTAACTTTAATTCAAACATTAGCTGTTACGGGTGCTGTAGTTGTAAGTACTCCTCAGCAAGTAGCCTTAGCTGATGCTATTAAAGGTATAAACATGTTTACCAATGATAAGGTTAATATTCCAATTCTTGGTCTAGTGGAAAATATGGCATGGTTTACACCAGCAGAATTACCAAATAATAAATATTATCTTTTTGGTAAAGATGGGTGCAAACATTTGGCTGAGGATTTGAATATTCCTTTGTTAGGTCAAATTCCTATTGTTCAAAGCATTTGTGATGGTGGCGATTCTGGAAAACCTGTTGCTCTTGATGAAAACTCAATCACCGGGCAATCATTTATTCAACTAGCCGAAAAATTAGTTGATCGTATTTCTGAATGGAACTCTCATTTATCGCCAACAAAACGTGTTATTACTAAATAAACCCAATTCGGAAACAGTGAATTAAAGCGCTGTTTCCGAATATTTATATGTATCTGTTTCCGAGCAGTATAATTAAATTATAATGATGATTATGTATACTAATATTATAATGTTATGATTATATACAATACAACTTATCAAGTTGACCCTTCTATTCATGATGAAGCTATTAATTGGATTAAAGAATCTTTGATTCCCTCTTTACTTAAGACTCAGCATCTTAAGAATCCTAGATTCGTTAAAGTATTGACCGATGATCCAAATAACAATAGCTATTCTCTTCAATTTGAAGTTGATTCAATTGCAGATTTGAATGCATGGTATAAACAAGTTGGTGCAGAAATTTATTCTTCACTGACAAATAAATATGGAAATAAGCTATTAGGTTTTACGACTCTATTAGAAAATATTGAACTTTAGAATAGCAATGATTATCTGAATAGTAGTATACATAAAGATGATAATAAACATCTTGAAATTCTAATTAATAATCATTCAAAAATTGATATATAAAGATTATTCCTTATAAATGAGTGAGCGTATAATTTTAGGAATTGACCCTGGTACAACAGTTATGGGGTATGGAATACTTAGGGTTAATAATAATAAACCTGAGGTTGTCACTATGGGAGTTATTCATTTGAGTAAGCTCCCCGATCATTATGTAAAACTAAAACGTATTTTTGACAGAGTTGTTTCTTTAATAGATGAATTTCATCCTGATGAACTTGCTATTGAGGCTCCATTTTTCGGAAAAAATGTACAATCTATGCTTAAATTAGGTCGTGCTCAAGGAGTTGCTATGTCCGCAGCTTTATCTCGCGATATCCCTATTTTTGAATATGCACCTTTAAAGATCAAAATGTCTATTACCGGTAATGGGCAAGCGGCAAAAGAGCAAGTAGCTGGAATGTTGCAGAAAATATTGAAAATTCCTCAAGAGAATATGCTTCCGGAGTTGGATGCAACTGATGGCTTAGCAGCTGCTTTATGTCATTTTTATCAATCAAACAGACCTGTTCAGGAGAAGAGTTATAATAGTTGGAAAGATTTTATTGCGAAAAACCCTAAACGAGTTAAATAGCTTTAGCTCCACCCCTGTTTTCACTCAACCATTCTGTGTCATCTTTGTTTTATCTATAAATGTTGAATATAATATTATGATACTATGCAAATAGATAAAAACCAAGTTATTGATTTGATTCGCTTTTCTAAATATTGCAATCTTTCGGTTATCAATGAAGATGGCTATCCAAGAATTATTATGATGGCTTTAATTCGTTATGACGATATGGAACATATATGGCTTGTAACTAGCAAAAGTTCTCAAAAATATATTCAATTGCAGAAGCAACCGCGTGTCGGACTTCTATTTTCGCAAAATACTAATTATGTTACACTGATCGGCGAAATAGATATTTTAGAAGATCAAAAAACAAAAAATGATCTATGGACTCCTGCATTGGAAAAATACTTTCCATTAGGGATGACTGACCCAGATTATATAGTTCTAAAATTCAGAACTAAATTAATTACAGCTGGTATTAATTTTTCGAGCTTTTTTGAAGAAATAGAAGATTTTATCCCTGGTAATTAATATAAAAAAGAGGTAGGAACTTATTACAGCTCCTACCTCTTTTTTATTTATCAATGGTCAGACATTCCTGTTATCCAAGCCCAATTCTTCATCAAAATCTTCATCATAACTATCAGGTCTGTTATCTTCTAAGCAAGGTCTTAAATTCACTCCCATTCTTATTTTCAATAAGTTATCTTCTTGCTCTTCTATTTTACAATCCATAAATGAATGATTCATCAAATAATCACCCAACAGTTGTAATTGCGATATTGTGAAACTCATCAATTTCCCCCTGTCATTTATTTCATATTTAGTAATTTCATTTTTTGGTATACCTAACCATACTTCATTTGTTCGCATACCACTTGCTAAAGCCAATAAAAATAATCTTACCTTATTTATATAATAGCTTTGACCAAAAGATTGATCAAGTTTAAGTGGATTTTCCTTTTCTAATGTTTTAGCCAATTCATTAAAGGATATTATTCCATCGCGCATGGATATAATAATCATTTCAGCGAGTATTTTGTGCATTGAAGAATCTATCAATAGAATATTTGAAAGAAAAACATCAGGTAAAACATTCGCTAATTTTAATTGATTTCCTGAGAGTATGAACTGTTCTCTCAGCCTTACCAATCGATCCATTTCTTCAACGATCGGAAGAACAGCTACCTTTGTCATTGAGAAAACAAACAATGGACTCTCTGATTGTTTTAATAGTGTGTTTGCTAATTGTATAATTTCATTTTTCATCTTGGTATATTTTACTTTTAATAATTAAATTCATACATAGTATAAACAACTACCCTACTCTTTTGTTTCCCATTTAATTCATCTATCGACATACAAAAAAGAGATTGCCCATCAAGGACAATCTCTTCTCTATATGATAAAATACAACTATTATTCAGCTGACTCAGGAGCATCAAATGATGCAGCAGCCAAACGTCTATAAGTGTTATATCTCCATTTTGCATTTTCTTCAGCAGCTTTGAATAATTCATTAGCCTCTTCAGGGAATTGTTTCAACAATGCTGAATAACGTACTTCACCTTTAAGGAAATCCTGGAATTTATCCCATTTAGGCTCTTTTGAATCCAAGATAAATGGATTTTTACCTTCAGTTTCTAATTCTGGATTATAACGCCACAAGTGCCAGTAACCACAATCCAGAGCAGCACCACCTTCAGCCTGAGATTTACCCATACCTACACGTAAACCGTGAGCAATACAAGGTGAATATGCAATGATTAATGAAGGTCCATCATAAGCTTCTGCTTCACGAATAGCTTTCAATGTTTGAGCTTGATCACCACCCATATCAATTTGTGCTACATACACATATCCATATGTTGTTGCCATCAATCCAAGATCTTTTTTACGGATACGCTTACCTGCTGCTGCAAATTTAGCGATAGCTCCGACTGGTGTTGATTTTGAAGACTGACCACCTGTATTAGAGTAAACTTCAGTATCTACTACTAAAATATTTACATTCTTACCAGATGCCAATACGTGATCTAATCCACCATATCCGATATCATATGCCCAACCGTCACCACCAATAATCCATTGAGATTTTTTGATGATATATTGAGTTAAACCTGACAATTCTTTACAGATATCGCAAGTACATGCATTTACTAATGGAGTAATTTTCGCTTCTAACTCTACAGTTTTATCTGCATTTTCACGATTCTCAATCCACTCTGTAAACAATGCTTTTAACTCGTCAGAGCAGCAGTCACAAGTTAAACCTTGTTTCATTAAACGCTCAACACGGTCACGCATTTTTTCAACTGCAAAAGTCATACCTAAACCAAACTCAGCATTATCTTCAAATAAAGAGTTTGCCCATGCAGGACCGCGACCTTGTTCGTTTTTAGTATAAGGAGTTGATGGAGCTGATCCAGAGTAAATTGATGTACATCCTGTTGCATTAGCAACCATTTGGCGATCACCAAATAATTGAGAAATTAATTTCACGTATGGAGTTTCTCCACAACCGGAACATGCACCAGAGAATTCAAACAATGGAGTTGCGAACTGTGAGTTTTTAACATTAGCCTTAACGTCAACCAAATGTTGTTTTGATTTAACTTCACTAACACAGAAATCCCAGTTTGCCTGATTTGGTAGCTCTTGTTCAATTGAAACCATTTCAAGAGCTTTACCGTTTTTGTTACCTGGACAAACATCCGGACAGTTTCCGCAACCCATACAGTCTAATACGTCAACCTGAATACGGAATGTCATATCAGCAAATTGTTTACCAACTGCTTTAATTGTTTGCATTTCCGGATTTTTAGCTTGTTCGTCTTTATCAAGAACAAACGGACGGATTGCAGCGTGAGGACAAACGTATGCACACTTGTTACACTGAATACAATTTTCCGGTTTCCAAACAGGAACCATAGCAGCAACACCACGTTTATCGTAAGCAGCAGTACCTTGCTCCCATGTACCATCTTCGCGACCTTTAAATGCAGAAACCGGAAGATCATCACCAATTTGAGCATTGATAGGACGAACAACGTTTTGTACAAAGTCAGGAGCAGGCGTGTGTTCTAGTTGGAATTTCGCTTCGATTGTAGCCCATTCAGCAGGAATATCTAATTTAGTAACATCGCCACCACGTTCAACTGCCGCGAAGTTCATGTTAACAATATTCTCTCCTTTTTTACCATAAGATTTAACAATCGCTTTTTTCATTTGCTCAACAGCCAAATCGTAAGGAATTACCCCTGTGATTTTGAAGAATGCAGATTGAAGAATCGTATTAGTACGATTACCTAATCCAATTTCCTGAGCAATCTGAGTAGCGTTGATAATATAAACACTGATATTATTTTTAGCTAGATAAGCTTTAACATTATCAGGTAGATGTTTTTTTGTTTCCTCAGCATCCCACATAGAGTTCAAAAGGAATGTACCATTCTTTTTCAAACCTCTTGTTACATCATAAAGACGTAAATAAGCAGGAACGTGGCAAGCTACAAAGTCAGGAGTATTTACTAAGTATGTTGAACGAATTGGTTTATCCCCAAAACGCAAGTGAGAACAAGTAAAACCACCTGATTTTTTAGAGTCATAAGAGAAGTAAGCCTGACAATATTTATCAGTATTATCTCCAATGATTTTAATAGAGTTTTTGTTCGCACCTACAGTACCATCAGCACCTAATCCATAGAATTTAGCTTCGAAAGTACCATCAGCTAACAATAATTCTTCTTTTTGTGGAAGAGAAGTGAAAGTAACGTCATCAACGATACCGATAGTGAAGCCATTTTTAGGTTCTGGCAATTCAAGATTTTCGTATACAGAAACGATTTGAGCAGGTGTTGTATCTTTTGAAGAAAGACCATAACGACCACCTACAATAACAGGGGCATTAGGTTTTCCATAGTACACATCTTTAACATCCAAATACAAAGGTTCTCCAGTTGCACCTGGTTCTTTTGTTCTATCCAACACAGCAATACGTTTTACACTTGCCGGCATAGCAGCCAAGAAATGTTTCGCTGAGAATGGACGATATAAATGAACTGACAGTAAACCTATTTTTTTGCCTTCAGCTTGTAAAACATCGATAGCTTCGCGGGCAGCTTCTGTTACAGAACCCATTGCGATAATCACGTTTTCTGCATCTTCAGCACCATAATAGTCAAACAAACCATATTTGCGACCAGTAATAGCTGAAATTTTCTCCATATATTTTTCAACGATTGCAGGAACTGCATCATAATATGGATTACATGCTTCACGAGCCTGGAAGTAAACATCCGGATTCTGAGCCATACCGCGGGCAACCGGATTTTCAGGATTAATTGCACGTTTACGGAATGCATCTAAAGCTTCACGATCAAATAACGGTTCAAGATCTTCTTGCTCCAACATTTCTACTTTTTGGATCTCGTGAGATGTACGGAATCCATCGAAGAAGTGTACAAATGGCACTCTTCCTTCTAATGCAGCAAAGTGAGCTACACCAGCTAAGTCCATAACTTCTTGTACAGAACCTGTTGCTAAGAAAGCGTAACCTGTCTGGCGTGCAGCCATAACATCTTGATGGTCACCAAAAATTGATAATGCATGTGATGCCAATGCACGAGCAGATACGTGAATAACACTTGGTAGCAATTCACCTGCCATTTTGTACATATTCGGGATCATCAACAATAAACCTTGAGATGCAGTATAAGTAGTAGTTAATGCACCTGCTTGAAGAGATCCGTGAACTGCACCTGCAGCACCCGCTTCTGATTGCATTTCTTCTACTTTTACAGTTTCTCCGAAGATATTTTTTCTTCCGGCAGCAGCCC
>JBOFKE010000121.1:0-6013 GCA_051657185.1 Bacteroidales bacterium
TCCGCCCCGATCGTCGCAACGTATGGAGCACCATCAGTAAGCGCCGTTTTATCAAGATAATTCGTGAACTGTACCTCTGCTTTAAGTGCAGTATAACCTGTCGGTGCATCCAATCGCTTTATAGAAGTACGTACCTTTACCGCCGCACGTTTCAGATTTGCAGTGGCCAATACCGGATGTGCAAAAGCCAGTGTCGTATTATCTGTAAACTCCATAATAAAATCAGGCTGTTGACTCAACGTAAAATCAGACTGAGCAACCAGAGCCCTTATCTGAGAATACGTTTTCCCTTCCAATAAACTTCTGTCCATCGGCAGATTCGCGAACACGACTCTTTTATAAGATGTAGTACCGTTAAAAAGCTGATAGTTTGAATTACTCACTTTTATAGTTAACACCTTCGTTGTCGGATTGTACGTTAACTGATCCTGCGTAGGATAAAGTACATTTGTTTCTCCATTAAAGAAAATAACATCCAGTCTGTCTATCTTATTTTCATTTAATAAATCATCACCAGGCTCCGTTGCTCTAGTTTCAGTAGCCGAATTCGTTTCAACTTTAAAAGAAATCGTATCAGATTCCTGAGTATTGCCATCAAAATCGGTATCAGCACAGCTGACACATACGAGAAACAGAATAAGCGCCAGAAAATATCTTGTTACATTCGATTTCATATAGCTATAGATTTATTGAGGTATCTGATATATTGTATAACGTGTACCTGATAATGTTTTATTTATATCCACTTCTTTACCACCTACGGTTATAAAAAAGTCCGTCTGTATTCCGGGTATTGTCTGGAACTGCTTTGGCTTAATTCTGATTTTGTACGGAATGCCGGCTCTGGTTATACCTTGAGAAACGGCTCCTCCCGAATAATCAAACGTAAAGTCTCCGCCATTTGTCAGAGACGCGGCCCATAAAACGCCGCTTGGTTCATTTAACGTAAACTGAAATTCCACATAAGAATTATAATAAACGAATGCAGTCGTTCCTGTTACGTTGGTTCCACCAGACCAGAAGCAATCAAACACAATATTCTGATCAAAACCGATATCACTGCCAATATAGTTCCAAGGCAATACGTTAATTGTAAATGAATTTTCAAAATCACCCGGTTTCGTAATCGTACCATCTATTACGTAATGGTTATTCCGGATCGTATTGTAGTTATCGTATAAACCACCTCCCGGCGAATGCCCTAACGGTACAGTATATAAACTTGTTGTTCCGCCGTAATTCGTTGCAATTAAAACATAGGTAGCTTTTGACTGATCCATTACCGGAGTAAAAATATTTTCTCTTATCAGTACATCTTTGAACAAATCCTGTTTTGCTGTCGTCAATGCTATCGGAGCATTCAATAGCGGGATTTGTTTATTTTCAAAATCAACTTCTGCATAGTGAGCTCCCCCAATATGAAAGTGCTTCGGTATATGCATCAGCCAAACTTGAGTTACCAAAACATTTTCAGTAACTGTGGCAGCTTTTGCCAGTTTTAAAGACACTTTAGCCAATATCCTTGTCAGAACAGCAGTATAGTAGGTTCCGAAAGTGCCATAAGATCCGTTGCTCCCTCTAACAGCAACCTGTCCCATTGGATCTGCATCTGAATTCTGTATAACCTGGATCTGATTCTCACCGGTCAACATCATATTACTCTCCGTCAAAGAAGAGTAATCCCCTTCCTCTACGATTATGTCTCTAACAGTCTGCAAAGCTCTGCAAGCATTGAGTTCTGCAGTCAATGTAGGTGCCTCATTAGCAATAATCATTACGGTATATTCTCCGGGTTTGACTGTTATCAGAAATTTATCATTCGCATTCGGGTCGGGCTTTAAGCTTTGGTCGGAGGTTTTATTATTCTGAAGAATAATTCCTGATGCCTGATCTGCAATAATCATTCTGACATGTGAAATAGTTACACCATCATAAACACCGCCAATTACAGCCTTACTGTCAACCGAAATTTGCACATCATCAGTCGATTGAACACCCTTCGGATCATCTCTTTCTGTCGTACAGCCAATAATGCCACCAATCAGCAATATCAACAGAATACCGATATTTAGAATCTTCTTTTTCATAATTGACTAATTGATCTTTTTGTTGGGAACTATTGATTGAATCACCCAGCCATTGATTGAAATGGTTACATTTAAACTAGGGTCAATCTTTATCACAAATGTAAATTCATCTTCCCGGTCAAAGTCTTCCTGAACATTATATTGAGGATTTTTCTTAATTTCTTTGACCATATTCACGGAATAAAATGAATCATTACCCGGATATGAGACATGAAGCTCAGACGGATCATTCTCTGCCATCAGACGGAGAACACGCGTATTTGTTTTAAGCGTATCATTTGATGCAGTCGGTTGTCTGAATTTATATAATAATGGATATGCATATTCACCTATACTATTATCGTAACGGTATCTGCCGTTTTTTGATGTAATATTCAGATCAAAGAAAGTTGTAAAATCTGTACGAGTTTCCTTATAATCTCTTGTCAACGGTTCCAGGTAAGAGTACCCGATAATATGCACATTAATTGTTTTCGTATCTTTCATCAGATCGATCGTTGCGCTGGATATTTTCCCTGCGGGAGCAATAAAATCAGCCAACTTGCCATAAAATAAATGAGATAACTCATCAGCTAAGAGAACTGGCTGATCTGAAGGTGGATTGTCATCCAGTAAAAAAGCAAAATCTTCTATTGAAGTCTTCCCTTTAATCAGTTCGGGAACAAATTTATGAGCTTGAGAATCAAACATCTCTCCCACTCTGTAACTCAATAAATCTCCGCCAAGAGCGATAAAGCTGTATTGTCCGCTCTTTAATGGCAAAGTCATTACATATTCGTTTGATAAGACGACGCCTTTACTTGAGAAAGTATCTACATATTTTCCGGCTTGATCAAATACATAAACTGTTACCATACCGACTTTTGCTCCAAATAGATTCGTATGCTGATTGTTCAGCGTATAAGTAAATCGTAATTGAATTCCCTGAACGCAATCATCTGTATCTTCTTTGGTGCAGCCGGAAAGAAACACCATTATTCCCAGTAAAATCAGTATTGCTAATCTCTTAAGCATATCGGTTCGTATTTTAAACTTACAGGCAAAAGGAACTCTTGCCCGTAAGTTCAGTTATTATTACATATTCGGTTCAATCAGATTTACATTCCAAGGAGTCACAGTAATATTACATGAAACAGTTTTATCCTGACTGTAAGGAGTATCACCCAAATCATCTAATTCAAAAATAATACCACCCCAACCACCTGGTTTACCAGGACCAGCTTCACCGTCGGCTCCATCAATTCTGTAAACATTCGCAGGTAAGAAGTCTGTAATAGCCATTCCTACATTATCCTTCACATGATATGATATAACAGTAACATATTTAGTTGCACCATTATTCCATAATTTAATCTGTCCGTCTGTATCTTTGAATTTAATTTGATCGACAGCGACTACGATATGAGGCAGATTTGCACTTCCTGCAGCTGGGAATACATGATATGCCCACATATTACCAGGAGCAGCATGAGCAAGACCCGGGAATACAGCTGTATTATCTACGTAATCATTCAAATAACCCGGAGCTGAGCCAGTCGGGAACAGATTTGTATATTTCGTTCTATCATTTGCCGGATTCACAAAGCTTGTTGTTACATTATCCATAACGGTAGAAGCTGAATAGTGATTCGGAATGAAAACGCCTCTCAATCTGAATTCTGTGATATCTCCAACCTGAGTACCATCACCTTTAACCCCAACACGGGATACTTCCAGACGAGACATAATAGGAGTAATCGTAACATTAGCTGCATAAAGCGGAGTTGCAGGATTTGTATCAATAACGATATCTGCTGCCCCGGACATAATTACATTTGCAACAAGCATGTTACCTGTTTTTGGTTGCTGTTTGGTTATGTTTACCGGTAATGCTTTGATCGAAGTCACTGTATTACCTGGTGCAAGCGGATATGTGTATCCTGCCAATTCATAATTAGTAAGTAGAATCACTTTGTTCGCAGCTGCCGGAACGTTCAATACAGAAATTGGAGTTACAGTCTGACCTGCCAGATTCGTAATATCTGTCGGAGTCAGTTGATATCTGTAAACACAGCCATTATTAGCGCCGAAGAAGTAGATAACACCATCCTGGATAGATGTTTTTGCACCATTGATTACAGCACCGTCATCTGATTTCGTAATTACAGATTTAATTTTAAGTTCAACCGTTTTATCTCCTTTTTCCTCTTCTCCCGGTACAGGATTGTCATTATTTGTACAGGAGAACATCATGAATGCTGCAAGAAAAGCAGCTAAGTAACTAAGCTTTCTCATTTTGTCAAGTTTTAGATTAAACATGTTTCATTATTTGTAATAGATATTTATAGCATAAACAAACCGTAGTTTGGGATAAATATTGGTTAGTAAATAAATGTATGTATTGCCATTGTCCAGCTCGCGGAGCTTACGCGTCAAATCAGAATTCTTTTCATTATTCTGTATTACATTTATAACCTGTTCTTTATTCTTCAGATCAGAACGATCTACAAGTTTGACTAGCCCGTTCCAATCAATATCGCCATTTTTGATTACGATTTTGTCCGAAGGAATAATCGGATAATTTTTCAGTATATATTTCTTCAAAGTCAAAGCTCTGCCTTCAGCCAACTGTTTGTTAAATTCGATCGGACCTTCAGGCGAAGCATATCCGACAACCTCTATCCGGTCTAGTTTCAAAGGAGAGTCTTGCGAAACCTGTTGATTTAATAAATTATTCAATCTATCAAGCTCATTCTGGTTATTCGCATAATTATTTAACAATACAATGCTGGATACTTTAAACTCAATCATAAAGCTTTGCTCTGCTTTTACGAGTTCCTTCGGAGCTGGCAGTTCGACAACCGGTACAACTGTTTCCGGCACTTTAAGCATTACAGGACTTAGTATCTCCTCCTGTCCCAATGATTCAGACTTACAGCATCCCTCTTTATAAGCAGATACCATTAATGTTGAGCCATTCATCCATGCTTCGTAGGGAAGCACAGTCGTATAAGTGAACATTTTGCCTTTATTCAGAAATACTGCATCGGGGAAATTGGAAGAGAAGTCGCCGGCATAGAGCTGCCTGTCACGAATGATTCGATTATGCCTGTTCTGAGCCACAATCGGAGTCAGAACAGCCGAATCATTCCCATTGATCAGAACCGGCAACAAAACAACCTCATAATTTCTATGTACAAAGTGATGTCCGACATATCCGGAAAACTTAACTTCCACCATGCCATTATTCTCTGTTACCTGAGGATTATTCAATAACATTTTTTTGCTTGACTGAGCAAAAGCAGACATCATGAAAAGTAATAGAAACGTTAATATTATTGATCTCATATACTTTATTTTATTATGTAGATTATACTTATCCCGGCTTTTGTTGGTCCGAAATAGTTTCGATGTCCTTTCCCTAATTTTTCGCCACACTTGACACAATCGAATTTATTGTACCACAAACGTGCATATCCGATTCCTAAAGTTGCCTCGAGATTCCAGTGCTTACCCAATACGAATTGATATCCGTATGAAATACCCCCTCCTGCAGCATTACCTTCATAACGGTACTGATCAGAATGTTTTCCTAATAACCAAGGGAGATTATGTTGAGAAATATTGTATTGGGAGTAAAGAAGATGAACTCCGAAGAAATGCCCGTTAAACTCGTTACATAACCAGTAGCGAAGTTCGGGTTCCACTAGCCAGTGCACCAATTTCTTATTATCATTTAACGAACCTTCGCGATTCCAGGGATTATACCCCCCCGAAATATCAAGAGTCAGTTTGGGACGAAGTCTGAATTCAGCTCCAAGATTTGGAGTCAGAGTCAACCCTCCGTAAAGTAGATTAGTTTTGACTGCTACTTTTTGCGCATAGGTAATCAGGCAAAAGGGGAATAACATCAAAACAAGAAGCAAACGAATCTTATTCATATCTTC
>JBOFKE010000122.1:0-5813 GCA_051657185.1 Bacteroidales bacterium
GCATTAATACACATCTCATAGAGCTCATTGGTGTCTCTCTCTATATTTGCAATATCTTCAGAAGTAAATGCATAATAACTGTTCTCCAACCAATATTCTTTATGGAAATTAAACGAGAGTTGAGCCAGCTTATCTGTATAATCTGTTCGGGGAGAAATAGAAAATCGCTTCATATAATATTATTAAGATCCAAAGCTTCTGCTACCACTACGACCAAATCCGTTACGAGAAGAGGAAGAAGAAGGTGTCACAGCTTTCATTGAATTAGGACTAACGGCATATCCTGATTTTAATGCGGAACGACTCATAGGCTTAGCTGCCGTCGGTGCATTCGAAAGTACTCCTTCTCTTGTTTTCACAGGATGAGAAGATACATTATTTGGTTGCATAATCGGAGATGCTCCATTATAATCAGATGTATAGTTTCTGCTTGAAGGATAGTATCTCGTCTGCATGCCCGAAGAAAGACTATTAATCAGCCAATAGCCCATAAGCATATTGGAGAAACCTCCACCTCCACCATGCCAGACCCATTCATTCCCTTTATCGTCATGAACGACTTTGCCCGGCACAGTATCTGTATTCATCCAATCGGACTGAGCTGTATTCGAACGCTGATTTCCCGTACATCCCGTTATAATGACCGAACTAATAGAGAGGGCAACTATACCACTTAAATATTTTGTTTTTTTCATTTTAATCCATCGGTTTAATAGACATAGCAAAAGTAGTACTTTTTTTGCTTTGTCACTATTTATTCAATTACAAATGAAGTGTTTTAGAATCCGAATATTAATAAACAGTCGTTGTTAATATTCAAAATTTGAACCAATCTTGACGTTATTTTGTCTTTATGTTGTATCATTTATCTTTATAATTACTAAACCTTAAATAGATATTAATATGAAATTTTCTCGTTTGCTTATTTCGATGGGTATTATCTCATCAGGGATTATTATTTCTTCTTGTTCAAAAAACACGAATGAGATATACATTATTCCGGACAAAGACAATACCACAAACAATGGTGGATCAGACGGCAATAATGATAATGGTTCCAACCAAAATCAATCTCTGGTTCAGTTTACGGCAAGTATGGAAAGTGTTCCGACTAAAGCCTTATCAGCATTCCCGAAAGGATTTTATGCGACAATTATGGCTTTTCCGGGTACAACAGGCTCCCTGACAGCTGCACCAACGACTTCCAATGTTTATCAGGCTCAAACAGCAGGGACACTATCTCCGGTAAGTGGTTCTCAAATGTATCTACCTAATGGCAGCTGGACATTCGCTTCTGTGGCTACCAATCAGACGACAAATAAGAATCCATCCTTTACTTCAGGTACTTCAGCTACACTGAGTAACGGTATCGACTATATGCACTGGCGTGTAAACAGCACTACTGTGGATAATTCACAGTTAAACGTGCCTATAACTTATACGCACTCCTGTACACAGGTGGTTGTAAAACTACAAGCCGGTAACGGGATTACGATAAACTCACTGAACTCGGCAACAATAACTCCTTCTGCTCCGACAGGAACGATGAACCTTTCTACAGGTGTGATTACACCAAGTACAGCTTTGTCGACTACTCCTGCAAGTATGGGTGTTAATCAGTTAGTAGCTCAATACACTATGCTGCCATTATCCTATACAGGCTCAATGACTACTACTTTCTCATTAAATATCAATAATGAGCCAACTGCAAGAAATTATCAGGTGTCTGTTCCAGTTCCTAACGGAACCCTTACACCGGGTGACTCTTACGTATTCTCGGCCGTTGTAAATGCAAATGAGATCATCTTTACTCAAGTAAGCGTAACTGATTGGGTAACGGTAGATGAAACAGGAAAACCATTATATCCTACTCAAATCTAAAGACAGCTATGAAAAATATTGGTTTCAAACAAATAGGATTTATGGGTGTACTCGCTTGTATGACTCTGGTGACTCCTTCCTGCTCTAAAAACACGAATACAATCATTCTGGGTGAAGATGACAGTATAACCAATCCTGACAAACCAAACTATACAGAAGCTCTGGTTCAATTTAATGCCAATATAGAGAACAGCGGCTTTACAAAAAGCACCTCTGTCTATCCGATTGACAAATATGCAACTATCTACGCATTTAATGCGAACAGCAGCAACCTGATAACGCCTCTTAACCGCGTAATATATAAAAGCCAGAAAGCCGGTGCACTCGCACCGGCTGTTAGCAATCGTGAGATGTATTTGCCAAACGGCAATTATAATCTATATGCTATATCAACCTTATCCAACCAGAACATCAATCCGACTTTCTCAAATGGGAAAAGCTCTTCAGTATTAAGTAATGGAGTTGATTATTTATGGTGGGGTCAGCAAAATACCAGCATAGCAGCATCAAAAGTAAACGTACCTATAACCTTCTCTCACAGTTGTACACAAATTGTATTTAAAATCAACCCGGGAAACGGTATAACGATCAACAAACTTGTAAAAGCGACGATTACGCCTTCTTCTACAGTAAACTCATCGATGTCACTGGCAACCGGTGTGATCACGCCTGCAACTACCCCGGGCTCTGCTACTGCTATGGGAGTAAATGAGATGGTATCACAGTTCATCATGCTTCCGCTTAGCTATACAGGATCTTTAAAGGCCACATTTTCAGTATTTATTAATTCCGAATCCGTTTCCAGAAGCTACTCGGTTGATGTGCCTGTACCTGCAAGCGGATACGAAGCCGGTAAATCCTATTTATACAGTGCTGTGATCAATGCGAATGAAATTGTATTTAACCCTGTCAGCATTATCGATTGGATTCCTGTAGATGAAACGGGTACTCCGTTATATCCTGATCAAATCAATTAACACGTTTGAATATGTCCAGACTTAAAACATATATTGCTTTATTGCTAACCATTACTTTTTTTATGGGGTGCTCAAAGAATACCAATCTGATTTATATTGGTAATCCGAACGACTCCATATCCGGTAACAACTCAGGGATAAAGAAATCATATCTAACTTTTTCAGGGTATATCGAAAGTATAAACTCAAATACCAAGACACTTTCAATCATGCCTATAAATGAATTAGCAACGATATTTGTGTTTAACAACGGACAGGATCCTAACCACTCTGTGCCGAGCGAAACGTGTACTTGTCTGAGCCATAAGCATGGATTACTGGAACCATTATCCAATAAAGATTCTGTATATCTGTCAAAGGGTGAATATGAGTTTTACTCGATAAGTAATTTATCGGGAGAAACACCTCCTACTTTTACGCATGGTGTATCGGAGCCGTTGAAAAATGGTATTGATTATGCCTGGGCGAAACATCCTGATTTTGAAGTAACAAATACCTATACGAATGTACCTTTAACATATACACATTCTGCTACACAAATAGCCATTAAATTAAACGTAGAGAAAGGTATTACGTTAGATTCGATTATTTCAACTTCGTTTCACCCGACAAAAGAAGGTGCTCGTATGCATCTGATAGATGGATATATTGAACCTGCTCAGGAGTTTTCAGACAAAGTATCAGACTTCATTTTGTCTAAGAATCTAGCATTGGCAACTGTTCTTCCTGTCAAAACAAATCAACCGCTTTCAGTCACCTATACATTATTAATAAATAATGATCTGACAAAAAGAGAGTTTAATATAAACATTGCTCTTCCAAACGGAGAGCTGAAAGCAGGGAATTCATATCTGTTTGAAGTGACTCTGAATGCAGATCTAATCTCTTTTTCAAATGTAAATATTATAGAATGGATAGATGTGGATAAAACAGGACAACCATTGTATCCTTCGCAATTCGAATAATTTATCGGGTTTCCATCGAAAAGAAGTCGAAAGATTTGGATTTTAACGCGATTGATTTAACTTTGTCCAAGCTTTTTATAAGATAAAAAGCCTGACCAATGTCTAATCAAATAGTTGAAAGATGAATAAATCGGATAGTGTAGTTATCATACCAACATATAACGAAAAGGAAAACATCGAAAACATTATTCGTGCCGTATTTAAATTACCGCATGCTTTTGATGTTCTTATTATCGATGATGGTTCGCCGGATGGTACTGCCTCAATCGTAAAGTCTCTTCAGAAAGAGTTTGAAGGTAAACTGAATATGATTGAGCGAAAAGGCAAGCTTGGACTCGGAACTGCTTATATTTGTGGTTTTAAATGGGCTGTAGAACATAAATATGACTTTATTTTTGAGATGGATGCAGATTTCTCTCATAACCCTGAAGACCTGTTAAAGCTATATGATGCCTGTGCAAATCAGGGAGCTGACGTTGCAATCGGATCCAGATATATATCAGGTGTAAATGTGGTTAACTGGCCTATCGGACGCGTATTAATGTCTTATTTCGCATCTAAATATGTTCGCATCGTTACAGGTTTGAACATTGCCGATACAACAGCCGGATTTAAATGTTACAGAAGAGAGGTTCTTGAAACTATCGATTTAGACAAGATTCAGTTTAAAGGATATGCCTTCCAGATCGAAATGAAGTTTACAGCTTATAAATGCGGCTTTAAAATTGTCGAAGTTCCGATCATATTTATCAATCGCGTTTTAGGTGTTTCTAAAATGAACGGAGGTATATTCGGAGAGGCAATATTAGGCGTACTTCAGTTGAAGTGGAAAAGCTTCTTCAAGAAGTATCCACAAAAGCAAACTAAACAAATTAAAGCATAACAATAAACTAAGCACCAATGGACACTTCTGGCCCATTGGTGCTTTTTTAGAAATAAGCTATGGCAAAAGTAATTATACAAAATGCGACGATCATAAATGAGGGAAAAGAGTTTACAGGCTCTGTGATCATTGAGAATGAGTTTATCAAACAAATCCTTCCGGGAAGTGAAATCCCTGAATGTTTAGAGCAAGGGGCTGAGGTAATTGATGCTACCGGAAAATGGCTATTACCCGGTGTTATTGATGATCAGGTACATTTCAGAGATCCCGGATTAACTTATAAAGGAGATATACACACAGAGTCGAGAGCTGCGATTGCAGGTGGAGTAACCTCGTTTATGGATATGCCAAACACTAAACCTCAAACGACTACAATTGAGGATCTGAATGCTAAATTTGAACGAGCTTCAGAGGTATCAATGGCAAACTATACTTTTTTCTTTGGTGCAACCAACAATAATATAGACCTAATCAAAGAATTAGACCGTAAGCGTGTAGGTGGTATCAAGGTATTTATGGGCTCTTCTACAGGTAATATGCTTGTAGATGATAATAACTCATTAGCTCGTTTATTTGCCGAGACTGACATTCTTATTGCTACTCATTGCGAAAAAGAGTCTATAATAAAAGAGAATATTGAAAAATACAAAGCTCTGTACGGAGAAGACCTGCCTATCAAATTTCACCCACTCATAAGAAGTGCTGAAGCTTGTTATGCCTCATCTGCTGAAGCTGTTGCATTAGCCAGTAAATATGGGACACGTTTACATCTTTTCCATTTATCGACAGCTAAAGAGCTTGAATTGCTAGAGAGTAAACCTTTGAGCGAAAAGCATATCACAGGCGAAGTGTGTGTACATCACTTATGGTTTGACGATCGGGATTATGAGAAGTTCGGAAATCTGATCAAATGGAATCCTGCTATTAAGTCTGAGAATGACAAATTAGCTCTTATTGAAGCGATCAACAATGGCAAGATTGATGTTGTAGCCACAGATCATGCACCTCATCTAATGGAGGAGAAACAAGGCTCCTGCCTGAAAGCAATGTCAGGAGGACCATTAGTACAGCATAGTCTGGTAGCGATGTTAAGAATGGCTCAGATGG
>JBOFKE010000123.1:0-4753 GCA_051657185.1 Bacteroidales bacterium
GAAAAAATAGATGCCTTATGTAAAGAGAAGGGTATTTCGGTTTATCAATTATGCAAGGAAGCTGGGATACCTGTGACGTCGGGCTATAGGATATTGAGACAGAAGACTATAGGAGGTGATAAATTAAGGCGTATTTCAGCGGTATTGGGCGTGACTACTGATGATCTGTTAACAGATAATGGTGATCCTCAATCTGTTAATACATACTTAGCCGGAGTTTTCAATCACACTACCGTAAACTCAAATTATCACTCTAATGATGATGCTGAAGAGTTGAAAAACAAGGTAATCGAATTAGAGTGCATTATAGACAGATTGACTAATGAGAATGCCGCTCTTATAGACAAAGTATCTAATAAAGAAGAAGTTATAAAGGCAAAGGATCAGTTAATTAACCTACTGATGAGTAAAAAAGATGAGTGAGTTTTATTTTTGCAGGTAATAAATAGGGTAATATTTATCCATATACATTAGTAATCAATAGAATAGAGCATTCTGTCGGGATCACAAAGAGCTGCATCGAAAGATGTGGCTCTTTTTTTGTTTATAAGTCAAACATCCGAATACTTAATGACTGGTTTCGTTTCACTGACTCACAGATAAACCGTCAATTAGAAACCGGAGGTAACGATAACGCCAAATTCAGAAACTAATCCTCTTAATTCAGATTCATCAATAATCATCCCTTTCATGCGATTAGCCGTCGGGCTGATCGTAATGTTATAGGATAATGAAATGTTGCACTTTGTCAGATTTGTGTTATTAAAGTAGGTCCGAAGCAAGTTGCATTTTTCCAGAGTTGCAGTAGAAAGATCAGCATCACTAAAATCAGATTCAATCAGCGAGCAATTATTAAATTTAGCCATTCTGAGTTTACACCCTGTGAAGTTTACATACTCAAGATTTGAATCGGAGAACTTAAATTGAGAAGAAAATTTATTGATAGATTCAAAGTTTGAGCCAGTCATCTTACATTCTATAAATGTAGCACCGGTAAAGTGGCATTTGAACTTACTGAGTGAGAAGTTGCATGATCGAAATGTACAATCTTCAAAATGAGTATCACAGATTTCCGTATCGGTGAACTCACAACCTTCAAATACACAGTCGTAATAACTATTGGCTAGAGACTCCTGCGTGAAGTCAATATTTCGTATTGTTTCAGAATCTACATGTATAGTCATAAGATCAAATATTAGTTTAAGTCACAAATTTAATTATATACAGGCTTTAAATTCAGTATATATCAGATATATTCACTCCTGATTCAGTTTATTCTAATGGGATCCGTGTCAGAAAGAGCTCTGAGTACATAATGGATGTTAAACAAAATACCGTTTACGAAATATATTTGGAGGATATAAATATATACACTACATTTGTATCACAAACATCGCGGGATGGAGCAGTGGTAGCTCGTTGGGCTCATAACCCAAAGGTCATCGGTTCGAGTCCGGTTCCCGCAACTAACAGAAAGCTGTTCGATTTATTTCGGACAGCTTTTTTTATTATCTGACTCTCTCAGAACTTATAGGATTAACCTGAAATATCATATTTTTTCTCTAAATCTATTCTTGCTGACATTCTGTTTTTAGCCAATCGCTCAGAATGAGCTGTGTTATACTCCAGGATATAATTGTTGCCAGACGCGAAGGAAACGGATTTTGTTAACCGATTGTATATTAACACAATAAGAATAAGCATTGTTTTTCTGTAAGTCTATTCTGTTTTTAATACGTATCAGGGGAAATTTTAATACGTATCAAAAGAAATTTATACACCGCGAAAATTTATTTATACACCGCGAAAATCTGAAAATACGGTGCGAAAATTCAGAGATACCGTGTGAAATGAAAAAAGAGACTGTACTTTGTATATTAACAGACGGTGTAGCGTTTAAAAACAGCAAAATAAACAATTATTCCTGATCAGTTTACTTTGGATTTCGAGTTGTGTTTAAACTGACATAATAACACGTAATAGCCATTTGTTCTTTCTAATTGATATTTTTGATATTTCTTTAAAACAGTTTGTTTGGGCAGATTTAGCTGAAAATCGAATTGATTATATTATTTTTGGATTTATATAAATCACTGATTAATCTTAAATGCAATGAAAATAACACATTTGGCTGCACTAGCTTTGGGTATGCAATATCTTTCTTTTGGCTTTTTATCAGCTCAACAAATCAATACGCAACGTATTGATTCGCTACTTAAACTATCCAATAAGGTTTATTCTATAGCTCATTCGCCTGCCTGGACAGAAAAGGAATCTGTTATTCAGTTTACAGTGAACAGCCCCAATGGCCAATTATACCATATACTGGATATTGAAGCTAATTCCCGACAGACATTCACGGATAAGAAAGCGATGGAAAAATATCTCTTGGATAATGATCTGACAAAAGATTCTAAGGCAGTTTCTCAGAAAAATGGAAGCAAAGAGTTAGAAAAATCATATTCGCCCGATCGTCGTTTTTCCGCATTTATTCGTAACAACAATATCTATATTCAAAAGATAGCAGATCAAAAGACAATACAATTGACTTATGATGGATCTCCCGGCACACCCTATGCCGGAGATATTCAATGGTCTCCGGATTCAAAGAAATTAATGGCTTATAAAATCTTAGAAACACAAAACCGGAAGATTCCTTTAATCGAATCAGCTCCAAAAAATCAATTGCAACCAGTTATTCACTGGAGAGATTACAATAAACCCGGAGATGCCTTGCCGGTTAAGCTTCTTACGCTTTTTGATGTGGAGACATTAACGAATATCCCGATAGATATGTCACCTTATATGAGTCAGTTTAATCTGTATTTTACCGGATGGCGTAAGGATAGTCGGGCTTTCTCCTTTGAATTCAATGAAAGAGGACATCAAAAATATATTGTTGGCGAAATAGATGCTGCAAACGGGAAAACAAGAAATGTGATCGAGGAAACCTCTCCGACGTTTATTTCATATATTAATAATTTTCGATATGATCTTAATGATGGATCAGAGGTTCTTTGGCTGTCTGAAAGAGATGGTTGGCGCCATCTTTATCTGATAGATGGAACGAACGGACAAGTGCGTAAGCAATTGACTAAAGGAGAATGGGTTGTGCGTCGGATTGAACATGTTGATGAAGTAGGTAAAAAGGTTTACTTTATGGCCTCCGGTATAAATAAGCAGGAAGATCCGTACAATCAGCATTATTGCAGCGTTGATTTTGATGGACGTAATTTCAGAGATTTAACTCCCGAGAATGGGAATCATACGATTGATGTTTCTGCAAACCGAACTTATTTTACCGATCGGTATTCGAGACCCGATCTGCCTCAGGTATCTCAGGTACGTAAGTTTGCCGATCCTAAATTTTGTCTAAAAATAGATGAAGCAAATATTGATTCACTATTAGCTGACGGCTGGACTAAGCCCGAAGTATTTAAAGCAAAAGGGCGCGATAATGAGACCGATATATGGGGCGTTATTTACAGACCTTTCAATTTTGATCCCTCAAAATCCTATCCCGTAATCGAAGATATTTATGCCGGCCCTCATGGATCTTTTGTACAAAAAGATTTCGGAAGACCCTTTGAAAGTATAACTGCTTTGACTAATCTGGGCTTTATTGTTGTAAAGATTGATGGAATGGGAACGAATAACCGATCCAAGAAATTTCATGATGTTTGCTGGAAGAACCTGAAAGATGCCGGTTTTCCTGATCGTATTAATTGGATAAAAGAGGCCGCGGCTAAATATCCTTATATGGATATCAGTCGCGTAGGTATTTATGGCTGGTCGGCAGGCGGACAAAATGCAATGTCGGCACTGCTCCATTACAATGATTTTTATAAGGCTGCTGTAGCATTTTGTGGTTGTCATGACAACCGGATGGATAAAGTCTGGTGGAATGAACTTTGGATGGGATACCCTGTTGATACTTCCTATCTTGCTTCCTCTAATGTGGAGAATGCTCATTTGTTAAAAGGAAATCTCTTATTAATCAATGGAGAGTTAGATGATAATGTGGATCCTACATCGACATTGCAGGTTGTAGATGCTTTGGTAAAAGCGGATAAATATTTTGAGCAATTATACTTGCCGGGCAGAGGACATTCTCTGGGAGGTAAATATGAACTGAATAGGTTATATGACTTCTTTATTCGTCATTTAAATCCGGATAGTTCCTTACGGGAATGATCTAAATAACGAGGCTCTGAACAGTTAACTGTTCAGAGCCTCGTTATTTAGATTTTAATGCATCGCGATATACATACCTACAAAGAACGGAATTAACCAAAAACTCCAGACGAAAATACTGAAGCGGTTAAAGTGTTCTTTTGCTTTTTCGGATCCTCTATAATAAGTCCATACAGCCCAAGTGGCGTGTACAAGCATCAATGCAACAGCGATCATACCGGTTACAGCATGCAGCTCATTATGTTTACCCGTAACGATTGCAATATGCGTCATCAAAGAAGTACCGATAATATCAAACAAGATACCAAAGATGAAGAATAAAACATGCCATCCTTTAAGTATCTTCTGAATGCGTTCTCCCCACACGCCTATCGTATAGCACACTAATGCCGAAGTGATGGATAAGACAGCAGGAAACAGAAGGTGAAAAGGAACTTGATTTGTATCCATATCAGTAAGTTTAGGTTTGACTATGTATTTAGTTTTGTATTACCTAAACAGTTTATCCGGATACTCGGTTCATTATTCTTGCGACATTTTATCTGCAAAAAACATTAGC